>JBAUGC010000379.1:0-2847 GCA_049679485.1 Xanthobacteraceae bacterium | reverse complement strand
GCGTTGGACACTGACCCCCACGGGCTTCGCTTCGCTTGCACCTCCCCCGTAAACGGGGGAGGAACAAATTACTCCAACACCGTGCGCGTCGGCCCGCGCTTGGCCTCGCCCAGCGCCGACGACAGTGCCCGGGCAAAGCTCGCCTTCTCGTCCGGCCCCAGGCATGAAGCGATCGACAGCCGCCGGCCGCGCGACACCAGGAACAGGCGCTCGATGCCGAACTCTTCGTGCACGATGCGGTCGAGCTGCACCCAGACCGGATTGAGCGTCCATTCGCGCACGCCGCCGCGCTGATTGACCTTGCGCACGGTAAGCTCGGAGGCGGTGACGGTGACCACTTCGTAGGCCCGCGCGGCGCGGAAATTGGCGCGGAAGGCGACGTAGATCAGCACCACGTCGAGGCCGAGAAAGCCGAACACCGGCCACGCGCCCAGCAGTAGAAACACCATCCCGGAGACGAAGCTGATGCCGCCGATGCATAACATCAACACCAGGAAGCCGGTCGAGCCGAGCGAGCGGTGCGGCGTGATGACGGCCGAAAAGATCGCGGGCTCGGCGAGCGCGCCGCGATCGCGGGGGCTGTTGTCGGCGTTCATGGCGCTGACTATACGGGAACCATGGCGCGCAAAACCACTCACAAGACCGTTCACAAGGCGACGCGGCTAAGCCCGAAGGCCGCCGTCTCAGGAAAGGGCGGGGGCAAGCCCGCACGCGTCAAGGACCGCAAGACCCAGGTCAAAGCCGACACCAAAGCCGCGCACGGCGAAGTGCCGCAATGGACCGAAGCCGAGGTCGAGGAAGCGTTCCGCCGCTTTGCCGCCGCCAATCCCGAACCGCGCGGCGAGTTGCAGTACATCAATCCGTTTACGCTTCTGGTCGCCGTCGTACTTTCCGCGCAGGCGACCGACGCCGGTGTCAACAAGGCGACGCCGGCTTTGTTCAAGCTCGCCGACACGCCGGAAAAGATGGTCAAGCTGGGCGAGCCGCGCGTGCGCGCGTTGATCAAGACCATCGGCCTTTATCGCACCAAGGCGAAGAACGTGATCGCGCTGTCACGCCAGCTCATCGCCGAGCACGGCGGCAAGGTCCCGCACGACCGCGACGCGCTCGAAGCGCTGCCCGGCGTTGGAAGGAAGACCGCAAACGTGGTGCTCAATATTGCCTTTGGCGAGCCGACCATCGCCGTCGATACCCACATCTTCCGGGTCGGCAACCGCACCGGCCTGGCGCCCGGCAAGACCCCGCTCGACGTCGAGATGAAGCTGATGGAAGTCGTGCCCGAGCACTACCTTTTGCACGCCCACCACTGGCTCATCCTGCACGGTCGCTACACCTGCCTCGCCCGCCGCCCGCTGTGCGAGAAGTGTTTGATCGCCGATCTGTGCAAGTGGCCGGGGAAGACGACTAACGCGGCCGTCACCCCGAGGTAACGCCGCGGTCGAAAGGGTTGAGGTATGAAACGGCAAACATTTGCAAGTCCGTTGGATGCGCCGCTTCGGCCCGCCGCCCTCCGCGCTGCCTTCTCCGGCCAGCTCTGATGCCGACCATCTCGGTCTTCTTCGGCATCGCAGTCCGGATGTTCTTCTCCGATCATCCCCCACCGCATTTTCACGTCGCCTACCAGCGCTATCGGGCCGTGCTTGCCGTCGAATCCGGTGCTATTATTGCCGGTGCGCTGCCACCCGCGGTGCACCGGCTGGTGCGCGAGTGGGCGGGGCGGCATCGCGCCGAATTGCTTGATAATTGGGAGCGCGCGCGGCTGCGTCGCGCCTTGCAGCGCATTCCCGGAGCCGATGTGGAATGAACGCGCCGGAGCAAATGTTCGAACTCGTTGACGTGACGCGGGTCGAGCCGCGCGGCGGCTATCGCTTGGCGCTTACTTTCTCCGACGGCTCCGAGGGCGAGCGCGATTTTGCCGATATGATCGCCGAAGGCGGCGAGATGGTGGAACCGTTGCGCGATCCTGCCTTCTTCGCCCGGGTCTTCCTCGATGATGGCATTCTGACCTGGCCGAACGGCTTCGACCTCGACTCAATCGCGCTGCACATGGAGATGAAGGAAAAGGGCTTGCTGCGGCGCTCGGCGGCCTGAGCCGCGGCGCGTGCGTGGCGCTCGCGCAGCGTGACGGAGGCGGCAAGCTGCAGCCGGCTTCTGCCCCGAGCGAAAGACTAGGCCGCAATCCGATGCATCGCGGCTCGATCACGCGCGCCGCGGATGACTTTGAGCGACTTTTCGATTGCCGACCACAGGCCGCGGATTTCGGCGGCCGAGCCGGGGTCGGAATCGTATTCTTTGAGGCCGTCGCCTTCCGAGAGCGCAAGCGAGAAGCTTGCCCGGTGGGTAATCTGACCGCCCCAGACCGGGACGTCGAGCTGCGCCAGGCATCGGCGCGCCGCTGTGACCGCCGGCGCTTCCACGTCGTGACGTTTCGGCGGCGCCGCGTTGAACACCACGGCGTAGGGCGTGCGTACCTGCCGCGCCAGCGCAATGGTCTCCTGCACGGCATCGAGATCGAACAGGCCGGGCCGGCAGGGAATGACAACCAGCGTCGCCGCTTCAATGGCTTCGACCACGCTCACCGAGCTGTTTGGCGCCGTGTCGATCAGAACCCACTCGAAGCCCTTGCGCCTGGCCTTCTTGACGATATCGGCGACGCCCCGCTTGACGGTCTTCAGCGGTAGCGCGCGCTCGGCGCGCAGTTCGTTCCAAAGCGCCAGCGAGCCTTGCGGATCATCGTCGATGAGCAGACACGGCCGCGCCAGCCGATGCACATGAACGGCAAGATGCGCTGCCAAAGTGCTTTTGCCGGCCCCGCCTTTGCGCGACGCGAACGCAACTACGTTCATC
>JBAUGC010000378.1:0-2692 GCA_049679485.1 Xanthobacteraceae bacterium | reverse complement strand
GCCCAGTTCCGGCAATCGACGTACCAGCTCGTAAGCGACTCGCAATGCTCCGCCAGCTGCTACATCGTCACGCTGGTATGTGTGAATTACTCTGAGAGCGCGATTTATCTGCGGAGTCTTTCTGCCGCTATTCGGCGTGACATGCAGCGATTACTGTACGTGAGCAACAGGAGCTCCAATCTATACCAAGATCGGCAAATGTTTTGCGTTGGAGATCGTGTTCGCATTCGCTCTCGATTGGTTCTTTTCCCGCTGCGAGACGAATGAAGTGCGCGGCGGGACGATCTGGCTGAAAAACAGAACGATCTACGCCATTGGAGGTGACCTGGAGGCGCGCCTTCTGTGAAGGTCATAAAGCTGCGTGGCCGCCGCCGCGGAGTGTGCACTGGAGCCGGCTTTCCAAACTTGCGTTCCAAAGTTCAACAGTCGGAGAGCTCTCGCCTGAAATGCCCCCTCGGAGCTACAGAGGAGCAGCGTATTTGCGCCGTAGTCGGCGCACCAATTCGTAGGTGACTCTGCGGCGCTCGGCCGGTAACTAGACTGCGCTGATTGATCCGGACAATTTTCCTCCGATTGGTCCTTAGATGATGTTCGGTTTGGTTTCATAAAGCGGCTAGAATTGGTCACGCAACCATACGAATCCAAATAGCTATTTAGAAGTACTAGGCTACGGACCCATAAAGGGGATTCCCTTGGTATTGGATTTGTGATTCACGGTTTCCGGAGGGGGAACGCCGATGAATCGCGATTTTTTCTGGCTGACGAAGGATCAGTTTGCGCGGCTTGAGCCGCATCTGCCGACCGACACGCGCGGCAAGCCTCGGGTCGATGATCGGCGCGTCATCAGCGGCATTGTGCACGTGCTGAAGTGTGGCAGCCGCTGAAGAGACGCACCGGACGTCTATGGTCCGAGCAAGACGCTCTACAACCGCTTTGTACGCCGGGCGGCGAAAGGCGTGTGGAGCGATGTTTTTCATGCTCTGGCCTCGGCAGGTGGGCCGCCAGCAGAGGTTCTAATCGACAGCTCGGCGGTCAAGGCACACCGCTGCGCTTCTGGCGGCAAAAGGGGGAACACAATCAGGCGATCGGCCGCTCACGCGGCGGCCGTACCACCAAGATCCACGCCTTGACCGATGGCGCCTGTCGCCCCTTCGCCTTCCTGCTGACCGGAGGCCAGGTCGCCGACTGCACCGCTGGCAAACGGTTGTTAAAGCAGACGCCGCGAGCCTCGGTCGTCCACGCCGACAAAGGCTATGACAGCAATGCAATCCGGCGGCAGATCGAAGATAAAGGCGCGCTGCCCAATATTCCCCCGAAGGCGAACCGACGCTGGAAGAACTGCTTCTCGCCGTTCCTCTATCGCAACCGCAACGCCATCGAGCGCATGTTCGGGCGTCTGAAAGACTTTCGGCGGATCGCAACCCGCTACGATCGTCTCGCCGCCAACTTCCTCGCCGCCGTCTGCCTCGCAGCAACCGTCAGCTATTGGTTATGAGTCCGGACCCTAGCTTCGCGATGGAAGATTGGCCAACGCCGTGGCGAGACGCTTGCTGTATTTGTCTAGAGTGAATTGATGAGCGCGTTGCCGTGCCGAGTGCGACATGCTTTGCCGCAGGTTACGATCTTGGACAATTTGACGCACACGCGCCGCCAGCGCATCTGGGTCAGAACCCTCTATTATGAACCCCTCCATTCCGTCGCGAACTACCGATCCCGCCGCTTTAGTGGTTACCACGGGAATCCCAGCAGCCAGCGCTTGCAAGGTTGACTCGGCAGAGCCTTCTGCAAGGCTGGGGAGTACCAAAACATCCGCAGCTTCATACTCGCGCGCAACATCCATGCGTGGAATGCGTCCAAGGAAGGTTAAGCGATCGGTGAGCGGGTGTTTACGAACAGGATCAGAAACGTCTCCCGCTACGTGATAACTGTACGGCTCGTTCCCCAACAGCCGGGCAGCCTGCGCAAACGTGTGGATTCCTTTGCCTATACAAGCCGTTCCTACGAACAGCACACGGCCATTCACGGGCCGATTTTGCAGTTCGAACCACCTTTCCTCAACACCGTACGGCACAAGCAGGCAGCGGCTCGCGTTCACTCCAAAGTTCCGCACCAAATCGCTCTGGACCGCTGGGGAGGGGACGACCAGCCAATCACTCAGAGCAATCACATGGCGAAGCCACGAATACACGACGTCCAGGAGATCACTTGGCATATCTTCCTCAAAACCTGGATACCGCATTCGCTCCCGCATTCTTATTTGTTCAGTTGTGGGAATTGAATAAATCTCGGTGACAGTGCACAGGCCCCGCGCTCGTGCAGCCTCAAGTAGAGGAGTCACGTCTCCAAGCATGGTGTAAATGTGAGAAGCCTCGCCGAAGCCGGCACGGGTCATCGCCCGACCGAGGCGAGCCGCGAAACTCGACAGAGCGCGCGCCTGGCGGTAAGGGTTCACTCCCGCCAAGCGTTTCTCGCACTCGTAGAGAAGCGCGGGCCACGCAAAGGATCGGGTTTTGGCCAGAACCGATGCAGGGATTCGACGCCCCTGCAATCGGCGGATAGCGTCGGGCTCGAACGCGCGCCCCAGGTAACAAAGTAATTTTCCCACGCTCAACTCGGCGCAAACATCCGTGTACAGCGCCTCAAGCATGTTCGCCTGGTCAAGTGCAGCCGCTACAGAGTAGCCCCTCCGGGG
>JBAUGC010000377.1:0-3372 GCA_049679485.1 Xanthobacteraceae bacterium | reverse complement strand
TGGGTGGACGTTCCTTAATTCTCTGAACTCGTGAAGATGGTCGCTTCGCCTACCAGCTGACGATGGGATGGGTGTAAAGACTGAGCAGCTTCTTGATGCCGACTGTATCGAGATAGGCGTAGTGCTCGTGAATATGCCGCTTGAGGTATGCGTCCCAAGTCTTGGTGTCGCCCTTGCGGTTGGCGTCGCTGCACTTGACATAGTCCTGGATGAATTCGACGTCCTCCTTATAGAAGCCGTGCGCCGCGTAAGGATGGCCGCCATAGGGCGCCTCGATGACAACGTCGGCGTAGGCAATCGTCGTCATGAATGGATTCTTCCGGATGACCGAATTGGGCACGATGCGCTCGGTCTGCGTCATGATGCGGTTGGCGGCCCGCGCCATCCAGCGGTCGCCGAAGCGCGCGCCGAGATGCTGGCCGTTGCCGTAAACGTCCGACCAACCAACATGGATGATCGCCCAGTCCGGCCGCAGCGGCGGCACGGCGATGATCTTCTTGGTCTTCCCAATCGGATCGATGAATTCGACCAGCTCCTTGTTGAGCTGGGGAATGCTGGTGCCGACGCCGCCGCGCCAGGCGAAAAATTCCTGTCCTGAGGCCGCGGCAAAAAAGCCGGCATAGAGCAGATACTCGCTGGTCTCGACGACCTCGATCTGTCCGGACTCTGCGTATTTGCGATAGTTGTGGCCAATTGGGCAGTACATTTCCTGGCCGACATAAGGGGCGATCAGCTTCTTGACGCAGCCGGCGCCGATCAGAAGGTCGATCTCCAGCCCGGCCGTCGCCGAGCCCACCAAAGTAAGGTTCTTTTTGCCCGTGCGGATGATCTCACGCACGATTGCCATCGGGTGATTGTCGGCGCCGAAACCGCCGACGGCGACCGTCTGGCCGTCCTTGATCATGCCCACCGCTTCCTCGATGGATTTGACGACTTCTTTTCTCTTCTTGCTCACCGCAACCCCTCGTTTCTCAATGTTACGCGCTAGGATTTCAAGATCGTGCAGCAATAGACCGCGGAATCCTGTCCGAGCAGGAGCCCGCCCTGGTTCTGCGCCATTGTGGCCTTCGGCCGTTTTTCGATTTGCCGCTCGCCGGCTTCGCCGCGCATCTGCCAGACAAGTTCGGCGATTTGCAGGAGTCCGGTCGCGCCGACCGGGTGTCCGCGCGAGCAGAGGCCGCCGCTTGGATTGACCGGCACGCGGCCGCTCAAAGTCGTTACGCCGTCGTCGATCAGCTTCGGCCCTTCGCCCGGACCACAAAGGCCGAGCCGCTCATAGAGCATCAATTCGGCCGGTGCCATCGCGTCGTGCAGTTCGATGGCGTCGAGGTCGTCGGGTCCGATGCCCGCTTCCTCATAGGCCGCTTGCGCCGTCGTTGCTGCGGTGTCCAGGCGTTGGTCGTTGGGCAGACGATAGACGCCCGAGCGCAACGTGCAGCTGGCGATGCGGATCGGGAGCTTGCTGGTGAAGTTTTTCGCGGCGTCGAGCGAGCACACGATCGCCGCCGCGGCGCCGTCGGAGATCGAAGAACACATGTAGAGCGTCAGCGGGTCGACCACAACGCGAGACTGCACGATCTGCTCGATGCTCAGCGCCCGGCGATGCTGCGCCAGCGGGTTGAGCGCGCCGTTAGCGGAATTCTTTGCCGCCGGCTTGGCAAAATCTTCGATCGTCCAGCCGTATTCCTTCATCCGCGCCTTGAGGTTGATCTTCGGATGGATAGCGTAGCTGGTCGTGAATTGCATACCCATCTGCGCCAAATCGAGTTCGGACACGGCGGAAAGCGCGCCGATGCTGCGGGCGCTGTCGCCGACGAACATTTTCTCGGCGCCGAGCGCGAGCGCGACATTGGCCGCGCCCGAGGCGACCTCCAGCCAAGCGCCGCGCAGGGCGGTGGCGGCGCTGGCGCAGGCGTTTTCGACGTTGATGATCGGAATTCCCGTGATCCCCGAATGCTGCAACAGCACCTGTCCGCGCACGCCCTCCTGGCCGGTCAACAGCCCGCCGAGCGAGTTACCGACATAGGCCACATCGAGATCGGCGGGCCCCACGCCGGCGTCTTCCAGCGCGTTCCAGACCGCAGGATAGGCTATGTCCTTCAGCGGTTTTTCGGTAAACTGACCGGTCGCATGCGCGCCGACGCCGATGATGGCGACCTCACGCATGGCTGTTCTTGCCTTTGGCCGGCACGTATTTGTAGGAGAGCTTGTCTTTGTTCTCGGGCGTGTCGGCGAGCGGCTCGACCACGAGCCGCATCGCCGTGCCGTCTTCGAGCACGCCGTCTTCGATCGCGCATTGCGCACCGATCAGCGAGAAGATGCGCGGTCCCTCGTCGAGATCGATGAAGGCCTGGAAAAAAGGCGCTTTGAAACCCGCGGGCGCAAAGCGCGCAATGGTGTGGCTGTAGAGCCGGCCCTTGCGGCCGATCTCGACGTCCTGCATCGCGCCGTTGCGGCCGCACGACGGGCAGACCGGCATTTTTGGAAACACGACCGTGCCGCAGGCGCCGCATTTTGCCCCGAGCAGAGCTGGGGACTGCGCCGGATCGGATGGCATTACAACGTTGGACGAATACGACACGCTCAAAGCAATTACCCGTCAAGTTGCCGTCGTCAGATGCCCAAGTTTTTCAACGCTGCGAATGTTTCAAGACGCTGCAAGCGTTGTTAGACGCCCAAATGCCTCTTGAGCGAGCGCCAGCCGGCGTTGAAAACGCGAGCCATAAATTGCTCGCCTTCCTCTTCCTTGCCCGCTTCGGTCTCGAATTCCGTCGACCACTCGCCGAGCGTGCCGAAGATGTCAGTGATCGAACGCAGCCGCATGCTGGTGCGGATATTCTTCACCGGCAGCGGGCCTTCGAGCACCGAATAGGTGATCAGAAACTCCTCCGGCGCAAGTACTTCCAACCGCTCGCGCAGCACGTCCTTGGTGCCCGCCATGGAGAGCTTGCGCACCGCGCCTATTTCCTTGTCTTTCTTGCCGGGCTCGATGACGCTGTCCGTCATGCCCGGCATCCAGCCGGGCAATCCGTTGAAGTCGCTGACCACGCGCCATACGCGCTCGAGCGGCGCGTTGATGACCGTGCTTACGAAAGCCTTTGGCATTCCCTCATCCCTGCTTGGCCGGCGGCATGCAGATCGCCGTGCTTCTTGCTCGCGTCCGCCACGCGATTGGCACGGGCAATAGATCGTGGAAGATTTATGGTATAACGATGTTCTAACTTGTCAAGCACGCCACTTTTCCCGGCTGTCGTGCAAAAACGACGACAGTCGCTGCGACGCGGTTGCTTCGCGGCCACCGGCCGCAGCGCGTTCTTGTCAAATCGCCGCAGGAGCCTTGCCCATGCCGCGAACGCTATTCTAGAATAGCGT
>JBAUGC010000376.1:0-4132 GCA_049679485.1 Xanthobacteraceae bacterium | reverse complement strand
CCCTGATTGAGCAGAGTGACTTCAGGCGCCCGCGGCGGCCAGGTCGCATCCTCGGGCGTCAGCCGCGGATTTTCCAGCTTGAACAGATGAAATTCCACCTCGAGCCCGGCCAGGAAATCAAAACCCTGGGCGGCCAGACGCCCCAGCGCGTCGCGCAAGATCTGCCGCGTCGAGAACGGCACCGGCTTGCCGTTGGTGAAAACAATATCGCAGAGCAGCCACCCGGTATGCGGCGGCCCGTTATTTTGCGTCCATGGCAGTACCTGGAACGTCGCCGGGTCGGCAACCATAACGAAATCGCCGCCGCCCTGCATTTCGACCATGTCGAAACCGCCGCCGGCGGTGAACACCGGATAGACGGTCTTGTGCGCGGTGTCCTTGGCAAGGAGCGTCGTCGTCATGGTGACGCCGCTGGTCATTGCGTTCAGCGCATCGGCCGCCACCAACGTCTTGCCGCGCAGCACGCCGTGCTGGTCCGCAAACGAGAAGCGAACAAGTTCGAGCTTATCGCGCTTGATCTGTTGCGCGACCGCCTTCGCCTGGCGCGACTGCTCGTCGGTCCAAAGCCGGTGACGCTCGATAAAAGTTTCGGCAGCTGGTCGTCGGCGCGGCGCCATCAGGCACCGTCATTCCGGAGCGCCGCGAAAGCGGCGAATCCGGAATCCATAATCACAAATCGGGGTTATGGATTCCGGGCCCGCGCCTACGGCGCGTCCCGGAATGACGAGACTAGTGACGGCCATGCGTCCAGCTTTTCGTTTCCTGCCGGTTCTGACTTGTGTTCTGCCAATAACCTTGCCAATCCGCGGCCGGGCCGATGCCGTCGACGCAGGCCGGGCCCGTGATCTTCGCGGCCTCCGCCTTGTCCAGCACCATCATCGGCTTTCCGCCCTTGCCGGATTGCTCGAGCGCCTGCCGCAGCAGGCGGCGATAGGCGTTGATCGCCTTGTCGGACGTGCCCAGATGCTCCTCGGTGCGGTCCTGGATCGCGCCCATCGACTCGCAGGCCCATTGGTCGTGCACGTTGATGTCGGTGCCCATCCCCGTGTAGGTCGTGTGCTCCTGCTCGTGCGGATCGAAGCCGTAATCATTGTTCTTGTTCTTGCGCGGCACGTAGTCCGGCAGTTCGTAGAGTTCGAGGCGCTGGCGGCGCATCTCGCCCTTATCGACCGGCGCGCCGAACGACGTGAAGATCGCGTACCAATAGTGCTTCACGTCGTCGATCGGCACGTGCCATTGCGAGATCGTCATCTCACGGCTCATCGGAATGATGAAGGCATTCGGGAAGATCAGATTGGTCACGCGCACGTGCGCCTTCTCGCGGCCGATCTCCCGCAGCGTCACCAGGCGAAAGCCGTAATCGGTCGGCTCGATCTCCAGGCGCGGCCGCGGAAACTCCCGCATGATCTGGGTCATCGGCATGTCGGAGTCTTTGGATTTGTCCCGGAACATCCGGCCGTAGCCCTTGTCCGGATCCTCATCCTCAAAGAAACGGTGCAGGAACGAGGTGTGCACCGGATCGATGCCGACTTCGAGCGATTGCAGCCAGTTGCAGTCGATCATGCCCTTGAAGGCGAAGGTGTGGGTCGACGGTGCGACGAAGCAGTCGAAATCCGGAAACGCCGGCGTCTCGCCGGGGCCGAGATAGGCCCACAGGATGCCGCTCTTCTCGACCAGCGGATAGGATTTCTGCTTGAGGTTGGCGCAGAGATTGCTGTCGTCGGGTTCGGCGGGCGTTTGCAGGCATTTGCCGTCGACGTCGAACAGCCAGCCGTGAAACGCGCAGCGGAGCCCGCCGTCCTCTAGCCGCCCGTAGGCGAGGTCGGTGCCGCGATGCGGACAATGGCGGCCGATCAACCCGTAGCGGCCCTTGTCGTCCTTGAAGGCGACGAGGTCCTCGCCCAGCAGCCGCACCGGCTTGACCGGCCGGTTGCCCGACAATTCATCGACCAGCGCGGCCGGCTGCCAGTAGCGCCGCATCAGCGCGCCGGTGGCAGTGCTGGGCCCGGTGCGAGTAATGAGATCGTTCTGTTCGGCGCTTAACATGCTAAATCCTCACTTTTCCCGGGCGCAGCGCAGCACGAAGTGATGCGCTGCAGAACCGGGATCGTCAAAAGTTCCGCGTCTGAAACGATCCCGGAACAGCGGTGCACCGCTCCGCGCTGCACCGCATCCGGGAAACGCCACTTATACTAGCCGCTCGGAACGCAGGCGGGAATAACCGGGACTAGAATCCCGGCAGCACCAAAATCTTCGGGCTCACCGGCAACGTCGTCTTCGACACCACGACCGAAGGCACCTCGGCCTTTTCCACCGGCCATTGCTCGCGGGCCCGGTCGAGAAACCGATCAAGGGTGTACCAGCCGAAAAAATGCATCGGGATGATGAGCTGCGCCTTGAGCGCGGTGAGCACTTCGAACATGCCGTCGAGGTCCAGCGTGTAATTGCCGTCGACCGGCGCCATCACCACGTCGACCCGGCCGATCTCGTTGAGCTGCTGCTGCGTCAGGGTGTGATGCAGATGGCCGAGATGGGCGATGCACAGGTTCGCGATCTCGAAAATGAAGATCGAATTGCCATAACGCTCTGTGCCGCCGCTCCAGTTGCGGATGTTGGTCGGCACGTTGCGCACCCGCACGTCCTTATATTTCAGGTCCCAGATCGCCGGCTCCTCCGGCGTCTTACCCCAGCCGCGCAGTACATATTTGATCGCCGGATCGGGATGGTCGGTGTAGTGCGTGTCGTGAGCATGGTTCATGGTGGCGATGTCGGGCACGACCGGCGGCCGCACATAATCGTTGTAGTCGGTCGCGATCCGCACCAGTTCCGGGCTCTCGATCAGGAAGGTGGCGTGACCGATGAAGGTGATGCGGACCTGATCGGGATTGAGCGCGGCAAGCCGCAACGCCGCGGGGATCACCGGCGGCCGATGCCCGGCGACAAGACCGGGACAATTCATCTGCATTTCCGGCTGGGCCGGTTGCGCCAGCGGCGACGGCGGACCCTCGGGCGAATGCGCCGATGCGATACCAGCACACGCAACGCAACCGAGCGCGATGAGTGTAAGCCGCCGCGAGATGGCAGCAAAATTGCCGATGCGCGAGAGGCTCAACTGGCCAACTCCCCTGTCTACCGCCCGGCGCGACTATGGGAAGAGACAAATTGGCACGGAATGAGGCGGTGGACTACAGCCGGCCTATGTGAGACGCAGGCCGGGGATGCGGTTGGAGCAGTGCTGCTTTGTCGCGCTCAGCCGCGAAAGTCACGTTTCCCGGATGCGGTGCAGCGTGAAACGGTGCACCGCTGATCCGGGATCGTAGCAGCCTCAGAGTTTGTGATACGAAATCGGAAATAGCGCGTCAGCGTTCCGACGTGATCAGCCCGCGCCCGGTGACGACGATCCAATGGCCATCCTGCCGCTTGATCGCCTCGACGCGGCCGAGACCGGGAAGGAAGCTGCCGACAACGACGGCAAACATACCGCCGTAACGGCTCGCGACCAGCGCGCGATTGCCGCGGACGTCCTGCACGATCCAACCCTGCAACACGCGATCCGGCACCTTCATCTCGGGTGCCGCCGGCGCGGCTGGCTCGCTCGAAGCGATGGAGCCTGTAGTATCGGGATCAGCCTGCGCCGCGGCGGCCGCTGGTGTTGCGGCGCTGCGCTTTTCCAGCCGATCGACTGCTTCAGCAATATGCGAGAGCTTCGTCGCCGGCTCGGCCTCGGCGCGCTCAACGCGATCGAGCCGGTCGGTCAGCTTGGCGAACTGGCCGTTGGCGCTCTTGGTCGCGCTGTCGAGGTTCGCCTTGAGCGTGGAGAGCTCGGCAAGCTCCGCCTTGATCGCTTGCACCGCCTGCAGCGTCTTTGCATCCGCGACGCGAACGTGTGCTCCTGAACCCGGCACGAAATACGAAAATCCTGAAGCCGACAGCGATCCGGCCAGCGCGCCGGCCGCTGCTGCGAGTGCAACCGAGGCAGCGAGAAACATGAAGCGCGACGGCTGCGACGCCGACGAAGCTGCGCCTGAACTATCCGTCGAATTTCCGGCGGTGCCCTTGACGGCTTCGTCTGCAGACGATGACGCGGCGTTGTCGGCGGCGAATTCGTCCGCCATCGACTCCCCGGCATCGA
>JBAUGC010000375.1:0-1595 GCA_049679485.1 Xanthobacteraceae bacterium | reverse complement strand
GTGACAGTCATCGACAAGCTCGCGCGCAAGCAATACGAAGTCGAGCCCCGCCAGTTCGAGGGACGATTGCTGCATCGACTTCCGCTCATACGTGCGCCCTACGGGGACGCGTATGCGGAGTTGTACCTGGCGGAACCGGCTGACAGCTCGAGGGTGGCGCTGACTCGGTCCGGCACCCGCGTCATAGAGGATTTAGCGAGTCTACCAGGCCTCGATCATGCCCCCTGGTCATCGCGCTACGTTCAAGGCCTGATTGATGCGCCGTTCCTGAACCTCACCCCCGGTACCCGCAGCGGTATCATCCAGGATGAGCGCTATGCCGCCCTGGTCGCGGCACTCGAGCCCATGGAGGCTCGCGTCAAAGGATTGATCGAAGAGCAGCAGCGCGCCGAAGAAGAGCAAGCTAGTCAGCAATCCTTGCGGGCAATCCAACGCGCTTTTCACGAGGCTCTGCTTGCGCTGCCGCGCGAAGAGTATGACTGGTTCGACGTTCAGGGTCGCGCGCACCGGGAGGGTGGTCCCGGCGGACCGAATGGTGACGGTGCGATCAGCGCCTCGCAGGTCGAGGCCGCGGTACCAGGGCTGGTCGAGCCGGCGCCCGCCGACGCACAGCAACGCCAGTTCTTCGATTACGCGGGGCCGCTCTACGGCGTCGTGATCTCCCCGGCTGCGAGTACCACGCCGCTCAACGAGGTGCGCAAGTTTAGAGCGCTGCCGCGCGATCGATCGCGGCGGCGTGTTCACAAGGACCTCCGATTCAACTGGGAGATTCTCGAAGGAGACGGATCGCTTCAAGGCGTCGGTGACCAGGAGGTCGAGTATCGGGCACCCGCGATTCCCGGCCTCGCGCGGCTACGAGTTACAGTCATTCAACGAGAGACTGCCTGTAGTGCCGAGGCCCTGGTAACGATCACTGATAGCCTCGCGGTTGCGATGAGCTCGGCTGTAATCACTACGCGAGGGTTGCCGGGCTACACCTTCGAACGGGCCGCCGGAGAACTGTGGCGCTGTCGCTTCGACACCGAGCGCAACATCATCGTGGTCAACAGCGGTCACCGCGACTTTGTGTTTGCCACGCGCAATCGCGCCTTACAGCTGCGCTATCTGGCGCGGTTGTACGTGAAAGAGCTGGTACTCAAGAATTTTGGGGGGCTACCTGCCGATCAGCTGCTCGAGCGCATGATCGAGCTGTCTCTGTACGCCGAGGAAAAACTCAAATCCGGCTGACGCTCTAAGCCGATTCCGGTTACGCGACGAAGCGCAGCGGCGTGGTCGCATCCGGAGCTGATTGGTCACATGGTCTGTCGACGGACGGACAGAGCATTGACGCTCCCGCATCATCGTCTTGGCCAACCGAAATGGGGGGCCGGGTTGGCAAATGAAAGGGCGGCGGCACTGATAGTGTTTTTAGTCCTTGGCGCTGATATATGCCGGTCTCAATCTTGCCTCAGACCACTTCGTTGTCTGATCGCCATCGTTGGTGCCCGGTCGATTTGGTAGATCGGACCAGCCGTAGGTCGTCGTTGTCGAATTTGGTAATTGCTGATCGTTTCTCCGCGCAGAAAACCCGGATTGGCAGTCGGTTATCGTGACCG
>JBAUGC010000374.1:0-7493 GCA_049679485.1 Xanthobacteraceae bacterium | reverse complement strand
ACGTCTACGAGGCCGTCGGCAAACACTCGGTCGGCGCCATGTCGGACGCCGATCTCGAGACGCTCGAACAGAATGCCTGTCCCTCGGCTGGCGCCTGCGGCGCGCAATTTACCGCCAACACCATGGCGACTGTGTCCGAGGCGATTGGGCTGGCGCTGCCCTATTCGGCCGGAGCGCCCGCGCCGTACGAGATGCGTGACAAATTCTGCATGCTGGCGGGCGAGATGATCATGGACCTGATCGTCAAGAATATCCGCCCGCGCGATATCGTGACTCGCAAGGCCCTGGAGAATGCCGCGGCGGTTGTCGCTGCCACCGGCGGTTCGACCAACGCGGCGTTGCACCTACCGGCGATCGCGCACGAGTGCGGTATCGAATTCGATCTGTTCGATGTCGCCGAAGTCTTCAAAAAGACACCTTACATCGCGGATTTGAAACCGGGCGGCCGTTATGTCGCCAAAGACATGTTCGAAGCTGGCGGCGTGCCGCTGTTGATGAAGACGCTGCTCGATCATGGCTTCCTGCATGGCGAGTGCATGACCGTCACCGGCCGCACGATTGCTGAGAATCTCAAGTCCGTGAAATGGAATAAGGACCAGGACGTCGTTCGTCCGGCCGACAAGCCGATACTCCCGACCGGCGGCGTCGTCGGTCTCAAAGGTAACCTCGCGCCGGACGGCGCGATTGTTAAGGTTGCCGGGATGGCGCGCTTGCATTTTTCCGGACCGGCGCGCTGTTTCGATGGCGAGGAAGCCTGTTTCGAGGCGGTGAAGAACAAGAAGTACAAAGAAGGCGACGTGCTGGTCATTCGCTACGAAGGCCCAAGGGGTGGTCCCGGCATGCGCGAGATGCTGTCGACGACGGCCGCGCTCTACGGTCAGGGCATGGGCGACAAGGTCGCCCTGATCACCGACGGCCGCTTCTCCGGCGCTACGCGAGGTTTCTGTGTCGGCCACGTCGGGCCGGAAGCGGCGGTCGGCGGGCCGATCGCGCTGCTGCGTGACGGCGACATCATCGAACTCGACGCTGAGAACGCGATCCTCGACGTCAAGCTTACGAAGAGCGAGCTCGAACGGCGTGCTCGCGAGTGGAAGCCGCGCGCGGACGAATTCACTTCCGGTTACTTGTGGAAATACGCCCAGCAGGTCGGGCCGGCGCGCCACGGCGCCGTCACCCATCCAGGCGGGTCTGTTGAGAATGCGTGCTATGCGGACATCTGACAAACTTTGGCGTGTCGCAACACGCGGCTTGCTGGCCGCGGCGATTTGTGGGCTCGGGCTTGCGGCCGGACCGGCCTTTGCCTTCGACGGAACGACCACACCCAGCACAGCGTTGCTCACGCCGAACGATGGATTGCGTACCCCGGGCGCACTGCCTGAGCGCGGAGAAAAAGCCAAAGCGCTGACCGCGCTACAGTATGCGGCCGACCAGGGACATATTGCTGCCCAGTGGAAAGTTGGCCGCATGTATGCTGCCGGCGATGGCGTTCCGCGGGACGACCAGCGCGCCTTCGCTTATTTCAGCCAGATCGCCAACACCCATCCGGATGAGACACCAGGCACCGCGCAGGCGCGGATTGTCGCCAATGCGTTCGTCGCACTTGGGCACTATTACCTGACGGGCATCCCCAATTCGACCGTCGCGCCGGACACGGCCCGCGCCCGCGAGTTGTTCGCCTACGCCGCATCGTATTTCGGCGATGCCGACGCGCAATACCAGCTTGGCCGCCTTTATCTCGACGGCACACCGGGCGATCCGCACCAGGCGGCGCGCTGGCTCCTGCTCGCCGCAAGGAAAGGCGACTGCCGCGCCGAGGCGGTGCTGGGCGACATGTTGTTCCAAGGCTCGAAAGTGCCGCGGCAAGCTGCGCGCGGGCTGATGTGGCTCACGCTCAGCAAGGACTGCGCCGGTTCCGAGGAGCCTTGGGTTAAGCCGCTGTACGACGGCGCCTTTCATCGCGCGACCGACGACGAACGCGCCATGGCGCTGGTCTATCTCGAAGGCTGGCTCAGGGGCCGCAGCGATTAGGCGCGCGGCAAGCGCCAGCGTCGGCTCATAGCGTGTAGGCGGTTCGGAAGCCGCCCCAATGTTTGCCGAATACGCGGATTGGCGCATCAATCTCGCTCACCATCACGGTGACGCCGTTGCCCATGTCACGCGGATAAATCTGAATAAGGTAGGGACGTACATTGCGAGCGGAAGCGAGGCCGGCGCGATCGTCGAAGATCCGGCGATTGCGTGAGTTCGCGGTGTTCCAGGCCTTTTCGCCGGAGCGCTGGGCCAGGGAATACTTGCGGTTATGGACCGGCAGGTAGCCGTTTCGATCGACCGCCGCGCAAAATACCATCCGCGGGTCGCCCGCCAGCAGTGGCTCCTGTATCGGCGGCAAAGCGTCCTCCAGGGCTCCAAGAAACCGGGTGCGATATTGCTGCGGATCGGTGCCGTCGATCGGCGTGTAGTCGTTGTCGAACAGGTCTTCGCGGCTCAGGCTTCCCCGTTCGATCAAACTCTCAAGCAACCGCGAAATGTCGTTTGCAGCATCGACCGCACGTGAAATGATTTCGCGGTTCTCCTCGCGTATCGATGCGAGTTTGCCCTCGAGGTTGGCGCGCGCACTTGATCCCATTTCCGAAAATTCGAGATGCAATCCCAGCGGCGATTTGTTGGCGACGCGTATCCGTGTCGCGCCGATCTCGTCGACGGTTGCTTCCAGGATGGCACCCACGGCGATGGGCTCAGGATTGTCGACGCGAATAAGCGCGCCGCCTTCCGAAAGGTCGGCGGTTCGGCCGCGAATTAAACCGGTATCGGTCCGCAGCTCGGCGTTCAGTTCGCACGGCAGGCGGTCATGCCGCCTGCGATCCCCGGCCTCGCTCTGACGCAGGAATATCGTCATCCGCATCTTGAGCTTTTCGGCAAGTGCGATGACGCTTTTGCCGTGCTGATCCACAGATTTCCCGTGGCTGGTGGCGCCGGTGGCGGCGTCGCGGATTTCGGACGCGCCTTCTGCGACGGCGCCGGTAAATCGCAATGTTTCGGTGGCGCCGCGCGCCACGTTCGCCGTCGCAGCGCTCTGCTGTTCCACCGCCAATGCGACGTCGGCGAACAGCGGGTGGAGCGCCGTTATCACGTCCGCAATCCGTTGAACCGCTTCAAAGCAGACCGCGGCGTCGCCCTGAAGCGCATTGATCTTTTGAGCGATCTCTTCAGTCGCCTGCTGCGTCTCCTGCGAAAGCTTTTTCACTTCGGCAGCGACCACAGCGAAGCCGCGTCCGGCGTCGCCGGCACAAGCGGCCTCGATGGTGGCGTTGAGTGCCAGCAAATTCGTTTGGCGCGCCACCGTGGAAATGAGGCTCAGGACATGGCTGATCTGGGTCGACGAGTTCTTGAGCCCTTCGACGCCGCGCCCTGCCAGTTCGGCCGATGCATTGGCCTCGCGGGTGAGATCATCCGCGCTGCGCACCTGAAGGCCGATGTCCTCCGACGACCGCGCCAATTCTTCGATCGCTGCCGCCAATTGGGTCAGGTCGCGAGTGGCGATGCCTGATTGCTGGACCAGACTGTCGGTCTTCTGCATGATTTTGCCGGTGGCAACCGCAGAATCTTCCGCTTCATGGCAGACCCGTTCGCAGGCGCGATGGACCAGGCCGATCACGGCGCCCAGGTCCGACTCGAGAAGATCGATTGTTTCGAGGATGCCGCCGACTTGAGGCGTCTGCTTTATCTCGGCGGGGAGCTGTAACGTGTCCTCTGGTTCCGGCGCCGGACTAACATTTTCCCAGCGTTTTGGAGCAAGCCATCGCATTCGGAGCCGGCGGTTTGGTAGGCCGCGGCACTATCCGGCGCTATAGTGAAAATAGGGTTAAGTCAGGACACCGGCCGCGGTTCTCCACGCACCGACACCCGGCTAATGGGGCCGTTCAATCGCCAGATCGACCCAAACCGGTACGTGATCGGACGGCTTCTCCCAGCTCCTCACGTGGCGGTCGATGCCGAGCTCGGTTAGCCGATCGGCGGCTTCGGGCGACAGCAAGACGTGGTCGATGCGGATGCCGTTGTTCTTCTGCCACGCACCCGCCTGGTAATCCCAGAACGTATAGAGTCCAGGCTCTTCGCTTGTGGCGCGCACCGCGTCGGTCAGTCCGAGATTGATCAGCGACTCGAACGCCTGACGGGTCTGGGGCAAGAACAGCGCGTCGCCGCGCCAGGCTTCCGCATTGCGCGCGTCGGCAGCCGCCGGAATGACGTTGTAATCACCGGCGAGAATCAGCGGCTCCTGGAGCAAGAGCCGTTCACGTGCGTAGCCAAAAAGCCGCTTCATCCAGCTGATCTTGTACGAATATTTCTCGGTGTCCGGCGGATTGCCGTTGGGCAGGTAAATGCTGGCGATGCGCATTGCGCCGTTCGCCGTCGACACTACCGCTTCGATGAAGCGTGCATGATCGTCGGTGTGGTCGCCGGGCAGGCCGGTTGTGACCTCGTCGAACGGCAGCTTCGAGAGCAGGGCGACGCCGTTGAAGGTCTTTTGGCCATGCACCGCGAGGTTATAGCCAAGCGCTTCGAACGGCTCGCGCGGGAAAGCGCCGTCGACGCATTTGGTCTCCTGCAGGCAGACAATGTCTGGCTGGCGCTCGGCGAGCCACGCCAGCAGCACATCGATACGCTGCTTGATTGAATTGACGTTCCAGGTGGCGATGCGCACGGGCTGGCGTCCCGGTTCGGCGAGTAGACTAGAGGGCGAAGCTCGTACCGCAGCCGCACGAGGCGGTGGCCTGGGGATTGTGGATCTTGAAAGCCGAGCCGATCAGGTCGTCGACGAAATCGATCTCGGATCCCGCCATGTAATTGACCGAGACCGGATCGATCAGCACAGTGGCGCCGGCCCGCTCGATCACCATGTCGTCGTCCGCCTTGGCGCGGTCCGTGTCGAATTTATACTGGAAGCCGGAGCAGCCGCCGCCCGCGACGCTGACGCGCAGCATGGTGCCGGCCGGCTCGCGCCCCAGAATTTCGCCGATCTTGCGCGCCGCGCGCTCGGAAACGGTGATATTCGCCACTATCGTCTTCTCCGGCCGGGCAGTAGTGCCCATTTGCCACGGTATAATGACGATAGTTAAGTGCGGCCATGACGAAGGTCAATTGCGCAGCCCGGGCAGGCCGATGGCGATCGATGCGGCGACGATTCGCGCGTCCTATGCGTGCGATCCGGAACGGAGCCGGGGAAGGCTACATCCGGAGCCGGCGAGCAAGGGGAGGAGCGCCTTTCGTCGCGATTGCGATCGCATCATCCACTCGTCCGCCTTTCGCCGCCTCAAGCACAAGACTCAGGTCTTTGTGTTCGATGAAGGCGACCACTACCGCACGCGGCTCACCCACACGCTAGAGGTCGCGCAGGTGGCGCGCGCGCTCGCCCGCGCGCTTGGTCTCGACGAGGACTTGGCTGAAGCGCTGGCTCTCGCCCATGACCTCGGTCATCCGCCGTTTGGACATGCCGGCGAGCGAGCGCTCGACGAGTGTCTGTCTGCCTTCGGCGGCTTTGACCACAACGCGCAGACTTTGCGCGTGGTGACGGCGCTGGAGCGCCGGTACCCGAGCTTCGACGGGCTCAATCTGACCTGGGAAACGCTCGAAGGTCTGGTCAAACATAACGGTCCGCTGACCGACCGGAGCGGCAAGCCAGTCGGGCGTTATTGCGCGCGCGGCATTCCCAAGACCATTTCGGACTACACGCAACGGCAGGATCTCCAGCTATGGAGCTTCCCGAGCGCCGAGGCGCAAGTCGCCGCGATCGCAGACGATATCGCCTACGACGCGCACGACATCGACGACGGTTTGCGTGCCGACCTGTTCAGCCTCGACGACATTGCCGCGGTGGCGTTGCCGGGCACGATCATCGTCGACATTCGCGCGGCCTTCCCCACGCTCGATACAGCTCGCCGTGTGCACGAATTCATCCGGCGGCTGATCGGCCTTCTCATCGAGGATGTCACCGCCGAGACCGGACGCCGGCTCAGGGCTCTGGCGCCGCGTTCAGCCGACGACGTGCGGCAGGCGCCATCAGGCGTCGCCGGATTCTCGGCGGCGATGGCGGAGGCCGAAGGCGCCATCAAGGCGTTTCTCAGGACCCGCATGTACCGTCATGAACGCGTGCAGCGGGTGATGCGCGAAGCGGCTCACGTCGTGAGTAACTTGTTCGCCCGCTATAGCGCTCGCCCCGACGACCTGCCGCCGGAATGGCGGGAAGGGCTCGCCGGCTGCGACGAGGCCGCGCGCGTCCGTCACATCGCCGACTTTATTGCCGGGATGACCGACCGCTACGCGCTTGCCGAGCACGCGCGGCTTTTTGACTCGACTCCGGAATTGCGTTAGGCGCGCGACGCTCCAACCTTCGCGTTCCAGCTGTTTATCAATGATCGCGCACAACATCTTCGCCGAAATGCTCGACCGCGTCCGCCGCGCCAGCGACGAATTGATTGCGGCGCGCGTTCTGCCGGCCGGCATTGATCTGTCGCGGGTAACGATGGAGCCGCCGCGTGACGCCGCGCATGGCGACATGGCGACCAACGCTGCGATGGTGCTGGCAAAGGATGCCGGTAAGAAGCCGCGCGAGCTTGCCGGCGCATTGGCCGAAAAGCTCCGGGCGGATGAACTGGTCGCCAAAGTCGATATTGCCGGGCCGGGTTTCATCAACCTCACGCTCAAACCGTCCGCCTGGATCGCCACGCTGCGCAGCGCGGCGGAATTGGGTGCGCAGTTTGGAAAGCGTGATATCGGCGCCGGCGCGCCGATCAATGTCGAATATGTCTCGGCAAACCCGACCGGGCCGATGCATGTGGGCCATTGCCGTGGTGCCGTCTTTGGTGACGCCCTGGCAAATCTGCTCGCCTTCACTGGCTACAACGTTACCCGCGAATATTACATCAACGACGCGGGCGCCCAGGTCGATGTGCTCGCGCGCTCGGCGTATCTGCGTTACCGCGAAGCGCTTGGTGAGGATATCGGCGCAATACCCGAAGGGCTCTATCCCGGCGAGTATCTGAAGCCGGTGGGAGTGGCGCTCGCGGCCGAATATGGGGATGCCCTGATCAAAAAGACCGAAGCCGATTGGCTACCGGGCGTGCGCAAAAAAGCGATCGAGATGATGATGGCGTCGGTACGCGCCGATCTCGCCGCCCTCAACATCGAGTTCGATGTTTTTTATTCCGAACGGTCGCTGATCGAAGGCGGTGTCGATCTGGTAGCGGCAACGATCGATTGGTTGCGGGCGCGCGACTATGTCTATGAAGGCCGCTTGCCACCGCCAAAGGGCGCTCTGCCGGAGGATTGGGAGGATCGCGAACAGACGCTATTCCGCTCGACAGCGTTCGGCGACGACATCGACCGTCCGCTGAA
Organism: Xanthobacteraceae bacterium; assembly: GCA_049679485.1. Lineage (GTDB taxonomy): Bacteria > Pseudomonadota > Alphaproteobacteria > Rhizobiales > Xanthobacteraceae > BOG-931. The sequence goes on along the minus strand of JBAUGC010000374.1, from coordinate 101 downwards.
AAAATCCGACGGCTCGTACACCTATTTCGCATCCGATATTGCGTACCATCGCAGTAAGCTCGAGCGCGGCTTTCGCACCCTGATCGATGTCTGGGGCGCCG
>JBAUGC010000373.1:0-4894 GCA_049679485.1 Xanthobacteraceae bacterium | reverse complement strand
ACGACGCAGACCGAGATCAATCTGCCGTTCATTACGGCGGACGCCTCTGGTCCGAAGCATCTGACCATGAAGCTCACCCGCGCCAAGTTCGAAGCGCTGGTCGATGATCTCATCCAGAAGACGATCGAACCATGCAAACAGGCGCTTAAAGACGCCGGCTTGTCGGCGGCCGAGATCAACGAGGTCGTTCTGGTCGGCGGCATGACCCGCATGCCGAAGGTGCAGGAAGTCGTCAAACAGCTGTTCGGCAAGGAGCCGCACAAGGGCGTCAATCCTGACGAGGTCGTCGCGATTGGTGCTGCGATCCAGGCCGGCGTGCTGCAAGGCGACGTCAAGGACGTGTTGTTGCTCGACGTGACGCCGCTTTCGCTCGGCATCGAGACGCTGGGCGGCGTGTTCACCCGGCTGATCGATCGCAACACCACGATCCCGACCAAGAAGAGCCAGGTGTTCTCCACGGCCGAAGACGGGCAGACCGCAGTCACGATCCGCGTGTTCCAGGGTGAGCGCGAAATGGCGGCGGATAACAAAATGCTCGGTCAGTTCGACCTGGTCGGCCTTCCGCCAGCGCCGCGCGGCGTGCCGCAAGTCGAGGTCACGTTCGACATTGACGCCAACGGCATCGTCAACGTCTCGGCCAAGGACAAGGGTACTGGCAAAGAGCAGCAGATCCGCATCCAGGCTTCGGGCGGCCTCAGCGAGGGCGACATCCAGAAGATGGTCAAGGACGCCGAAGCTCACGCCGAGGAAGACAAGAAGCGCAAGGCGCAGGTTGAAGCGAAGAACCACGCCGAGGCTCTGGTCCACTCGACCGAGAAGACGCTCGCCGAGCATGGATCGAAGGTCGGTGAGGGCGACCGCCGGGCGATCGAAAACGCCATGGCCGACCTCAAGGAAGCCTTGAAGGGCGATGACGCCGAGGCGATCACCGCCAAGACCAACGCGCTGGCGCAGGCTTCCATGAAGCTCGGCGAGGCGATGTACAAGCAGTCGGCCGAGCAACCGGCCGGCGGCGTTGGAGCCGAAGCCGAGGCCAAGAAGGATGACGTCGTCGACGCCGAGTTCACCGAGGTCGATGACGACAAAAAGAACAAGAAATCCGCTTGATCCGGCGGGACGTCTGATGCCGGCTCTGTTCAGCGACAAACTACGAAAAGTCATCACCCCCGGGTTTGACCCGGGGGTGTGTCTGCTTGAAAACGAGTGACTTATAGCCGGCGAGGGGCCGGCTAAGTGCTGTGCGTAATGCAGGGTTGGAACTGGAATGGCCAAACGCTGCTACTACGAATCGTTATCGGTCGAACGCACCGCCAGTGACGGCGACATCAAGGCCGCCTTTCGCAAGCAGGCGATGCAGTGTCATCCGGATCGTAATCCCGGGGACGGTGGTGCCGAGCATCGCTTCAAGGAGATCAATGAGGCCTACGAGGTCCTCAAAGACCCCGACAAGCGGGCCGCTTATGACCGTTTCGGTCATGCTGCATTCGAGCACGGCGGCGCCGGCACTGCGAATGGATTTGGTGCTGACTTCGCCACTACCTTCTCCGATATATTCGACGATCTGTTCGGCATGAGCGGCCGGCGCGGCCGCGCTTCCGGGCGCGAGCGCGGCGCCGACTTGCGCTACAACATGGAGATCTCGCTGCTGGACGCCTATGCGGGCAAGGCGGCGTCGGTCCGCATCCCAACTTCGGTCACTTGCGAGGCGTGCTCCGGCACCGGCGCCAAACCCGGCACCAAGCCGAAGGCCTGTCCGACGTGTGGCGGGCAGGGCAAGATTCGCCATGCCCAGGGCTTCTTCACGCTCGAGCGAACCTGTCCAAGCTGCCATGGCCGCGGTCAGGTGATCGAGAGCCCGTGCGCGTCGTGCACCGGCTCCGGCCGGGTGATGCGGGAGCGGACGCTATCGGTGAACATTCCTGCCGGCGTCGAGGATGGCACACGCATCCGGCTTGCCGGCGAGGGCGAAGCCGGCGTGCGCGGCGGGCCGGCGGGCGATCTCTACATCTTCCTGTCGATCGGGGCGCACGAGTTCTTTCAGCGCGACGGCGCCGACCTGCAGTGCCGCGTGCCGGTTTCAATGGTGACCGCCTCGCTCGGCGGCGAGTTCGAAGTGCCGACCATCGACGGCGGCAAGACCCGGGTGAAAGTGCCGGAGGGAATGCAGACCGGTCAGCGTTTTCGTCTGTCCGGGAAGGGAATGCCGGTGCTGCGTTCGCGGCAAAGCGGCGACATGTATGTCCAGGTCGTCGTCGAAACCCCGCAGAAGCTCACCAAGAAGCAGCGTGAACTCCTGGCCGAGTTCGACCGCCTGTCGTCGTCGGAGACCCACCCTGAATCCGCGGGCTTTTTCGGCAAAGTCAAAGAGCTGTTCGGCGGCAAAAGCGCGACCTCCGCGTGAATATATTGTCCCTCCAGGCACTTCCATACGAGCACTTGCGAATTTTGACGTGAACTAGTCGGCCCCCGGGGGCGGCGGTCGGCTAGTCATAAGTTAATGAATGTTCTAGAACGACCACGTTGCGTCGTAGGAAGCCATGCCGGTTCCGGGTCTGCTGAAGTTTGAACAGAAGGTCGAGCGCCAGCTCCGGATTTTGGAGCTGAGCAAGACTCTTATCGAGCGCAAGATCGGACGCCAGTTCCGGCTGCTCGAACAAAGGCGGGACGGCATCGGCAAAAAAATCGACGAACAAATTCGTCACTTTGAGCGTAAGCGCGGCATCCGGCTTGACGACGAAGTCCGCTTCATCCGCTCCTGGATCGAACGGCCGTTAACGATGGGCGCGGTCACACCGTCAGGAAAGATTCTGGCGCGCACTATGGCGCGCTACGTCGATCCCGACAGTGACGGCCCGGTGGTCGAATTGGGACCAGGCACTGGGCCAGTGACCGAGGCGCTGGTGCAGGCCGGCGTGGCGCCGTCGCGGCTGGTGTTGGTCGAATTCAATCCGACGTTCTGCCGGCTGCTGCACTCGCGCTATCCCGATGCGACTTTGGTACAGGGCGACGCCTATAGCCTGCGCCGCCTGCTCGAGACGCTGCTGCTGCAGCCCGCCGCCGCAGTCGTCTCCGGCCTGCCGTTGGTGACCAAGCCGATCAAGATGCGGCTGCGGCTTATTCGCGACGCGTTCGATCTGATGTTGCCGGGCGCGCCGTTCGTGCAGTTCACCTATTCGGTGGCAGCGCCATTGCCTCGGCGGCTTAGCGGCTTCTCGGTCGAAGCGTCGGAGCGGATCTGGATGAACCTGCCGCCCGCGCGCGTCTGGGTTTATCGCAAGACTTGATGTTCTTCGCTGATGGCCAATCCGAAAATTCTGGTGCTTGCCGGCTCGCTGCGCGCGGGCTCGCATAACGCGCGGCTTGCCGCGCTCGCGGCCAAGGAGCTTGCACTCCTCGGCGGCGACGTAACACGCATCTCGTTTGCCGATTATCCACTGCCGTTGTTCGACGCCGATCTCGTGGCCGACAGCGGCCTGCCGCGCCACGCCCTCGACCTGAAACAAATGCTGGGCGTGCATCAGGGCGTGTTCATCGCCAGTCCGGAATACAGCGCCTCGGTGCCGCCGCTGATCAAGAACGCCATCGACTGGGCATCGCGGGGGCGCGACCGGAACGAACCGAGCTACGCGGTGTTCAAGGGCCGCGTCTTTGCCATTGGCTCGGCGGCCAACGGCTCAGCCGGAGGACTACGCGGCCTGATGGCGCTGCGGCAAATCCTGGAACTCGGCTGCGGCGCGCTGGTGCTGCCGGAGCAGATCACGGTCGGGCGCGCCAGCCAGGCGTTCGACGACATGGACAATCTCAAGGACGAAGCCCAGGCCGCGGCCTTGAAAGCGCTGGCACGCCGCCTCATTGACATGGCAGGCGTGATGCCGCACGGAACGGCGTGAGAGGATAGGCAATGCCGATCGAGCCGCGCGACCGATTGATCGTCGCGCTCGATGTTTCGTCAGTCGAAGCGGCGCAAGCCCTGGTCGCCCGCTTGGGCGACGCGGTTTCCTTCTACAAGATCGGCTATCAGCTTGCCTTCGCTGGCGGTCTTGCCTATGCGCACACGCTGTCCGCTGCCGGCAAGCAGGTGTTTCTCGATCTCAAGCTTCATGACATCGCCAATACGGTTGCGCATGGCGTCAAAAGTCTGGCGCCGCTCGGCGCTACTTTCCTCACCGTACATGCCTACCCGCAGACCATGAAAGCCGCGGTCGAGGCGCGCGCAGGAGGCTTGCGCATCCTCGCCGTGACCGTGCTCACCTCCTACGACGACAGCGATCTTGCCGCCGCCGGCTACGACCGCACGGTGCGAACGCTCGCTGCCGAGCGCGCCGCGCAGGCGCTTGAGCTCGGCGTGGATGGTCTGGTTTGCTCCGCGAAAGAGGCGGCCAATCTGCGTTCGATTGTCGGGCCGCGCCTGGCGCTGGTGACGCCCGGCATCCGGCCGGCCGGCGCCGACGGTGGCGATCAAAAACGCATCATGACGCCTTCCGCCGCGATCGCCGCTGGCGCCGATTATCTCGTGGTCGGCCGGCCGATCATCGCCGCCGCCGATCCGAAGGCGGCTGCGCGGGCGATCGTCGCCGAGATTGCGAAGCAAGCAGCCAGGGAGACATGCGATGGCTAAGGGCTACTGGATCGGTCGTGTCGACGTGCACAACGACGACGGTTACAAGCCTTATGCCGCCGCCAACGCCGCGATCTTCCGCAAATTCGGCGGCCGCTTTGTCGTCCGTGCCGGTAAATTCGAATGTATGGAAGGGTCCAGCCGGCCGCGCAACGTGGTGATCGAGTTTCCCGACTATGCGACGGCGGTCGCCTGCTATCACTCGCCTGAATACCAGGCCAATATCAAAGTTCGCCAGCCGCACTCGACGGTCGATATGATCATCGTCGAAGGCTA
>JBAUGC010000372.1:0-1605 GCA_049679485.1 Xanthobacteraceae bacterium | reverse complement strand
AATCCGGCGAGAAGCCGCCGAACACCACGGAATGGATGGCGCCGATGCGCGCGCAAGCGAGCATGGCGTAGGCCGCCTCCGGAATCATCGGCATGTAGATGGTGACGCGGTCGCCCTTCTTGACGTTGCGGTTGCGCAGAATATTGGCGAAGCGGCACACCTCGTCGTGCAGCTCCTTATAGGTGATGTGCTTGGAATCCTTCGGGTCGTCGCCTTCCCAGATGATTGCGGTCTGGTTGCCGCGCGCGTGCAGATGGCGGTCGATGCAGTTGTAGGCAACGTTGGTCGAGCCGTCCTCGAACCATTTGATCGAGACGTCGGGCTTGGTAAACGAGGTGTTCTTGACCTTGCTGAAATGGTGCGTCCAGTGGATGCGCTTGGCCTGTTCGGCCCAGAACGCGTCGGGATCGGCGAGCGAGCGCTGGTACATCTCCTTGTATTTGGCGCCGTCGATGAAGGCGCGCTTTTTCCACTCGGCGGGCACTTGGTAAATCTTGTCCGGCATTTTCTTATCCTCCACGCGCACGCGGCTCATACCGCCAGATTATGAGCGTTTCCTGCGCCCATTATGCGACGGCGGCCTGATGACCGACAAGGGCAGAGCCGCGGACCGCCGGCGTGCTTTTGGCCGCTTACGCCTTTACGCCGCCCATCGTGCAGACGAGTTTCCATTCGGCGTCGCTGACCGGCTGCACCGAAAGGCGGGAATACTTCACCAGGGCCATGTCCTTGAGCTTCGGCTCCGCCTTGATCGCCGCCAGCGTCACCGGCTTCGGCAGCGGCTCAAGCGCCGCGGTTTGCACGGCGACCCAGGGCTCGCCCTTCTTTCCTGTCGGGTCCGGAAAGGCTTCGCGGATGATCTCGCCGATGCCGACGATCTGCTTCTCGTCGCCGGTATGATAGAAGAAAAATTTATCGCCCTTCTTCATTTCCTGCAGATGCCGCCGCGCTGTGAAATTGCGCACGCCGCTCCACGCCTCGCCCTTTTTGCCGCGCTTGACCTGAGCGTCCCAGGAAAACTCCTCGGGCTCCGTCTTCAACAGCCAATAAGCCATGCTCATCCCTCCGCCTTCAATGGCCGCGTCAAAAGCGATTCGATCGCTTCATTGACGCTCATCTTGCCTTCAAGCAACGCAACCACGGCCGCCGAAATTGGCATGTCAACGGAGCGCTCGCGCGCCATGTCGAGAAGCACCGACGCGGTGAAGGCGCCTTCCGCAAGGCCGGTGGTCTTTTGAATCGTTGCCGGATCGTGGCCGCGGCCGAGATTGACGCCGAAAGTAAAATTGCGCGACTGCGGGCTTGAGCAAGTGAGAAGAAGATCGCCGAGCCCGGACAGGCCCGTCATGGTTTCCGGTTTCGCGCCATAGGCCTTGCCGAAGCGGACCAGCTCGGCAAAGCCGCGTGTGGTGAGCGCCGCAAGAGCGCTGGCGCCGAGCCCGCGCCCGGCGACGACGCCGGCGGCGATGGCGAGCACGTTTTTGGCGGCGCCGCCGATCTCGACGCCGCGCACGTCGGTGGAATGGTAAGGCCGGAACGTCGCCGAACCGACTGCTCGGGCCAATTCGGCGGCGAGCTTGGCGTCGGCCGCCGCAAGCGTCACCG
>JBAUGC010000371.1:0-3691 GCA_049679485.1 Xanthobacteraceae bacterium | reverse complement strand
TCGGCGTTATGCCGCCGCCCAGGATGAGCGGCGGCGGGCCGTACTAATAGCTTGGCGTCCACCCATGGCAAGCTATGAAACGCGGCGTCGTTAAGACGCTGTGACGGTCAGATGATCTATTAAAATGGGTCAAGCCCGCTCGATTCGGGCCGCATAGCAGCCCGGCGCGGCGAAGTGGACGTGCAGATAAGCGGCGCGGGGTTCGGCGAACAGGCGGGCAATCGCTTCTTCCAGTTTTACGCCGTCGGCGAGTTCCCAGCCGACCATCATCGCGTCGGCATCGAAGGAACGGACGGCGAGGGTTCGCTTGCGCAATTGCCCCGGCACGCTGTCCACTTCGTCGAATGTTTCCTCGCCCTCGCGCACGTAGATCGCGTAACGCATGCGGTACGGCGAGGCGACCGCATGATGTTCGTAGTTGACGAGGATCAGCTCGTCGCCCGGGTTTGCGTCGGTGAGGCTGATGCGGCAGGGACGGGGCCCGTCAGCAATCCGCCGCACGGCGCCCTGCGCCGCCAGCGCCTCGTCGGAGAGCGCGAACAGGGGCGCAAATTGTTCGGCCGGCAAGCCGCGAATGCGAAAGTGCATAATGTCCTCCTTGCTGTTGACGGCAGACAAATGCACTGACGCAGCCGCACAAACCCACCCGATTTCTGCCGCGGGGCTGCGACCTAACCGACGTTGACGATCTCCGGGAAGAGCAACGCAATATTTCTGTAAATGCCGATATGCTTGCGGGGCTAACAGCCACTTTCGGAGTGAAATTGATCGCTATACCTTGACGCCAATGCTCTACGAGATTCGCGTCGGCGGCATGGATGAACACACACTGTTCAAGCTCAGCCTGATTGTGTCGCTTCTGCTGGCCTCGTCCGGCGTCGCGTATTATTACGCCGTAATACTTGCCGCGCCCCGATCGCATCTTCGGACATGTTACAAGGAATGGCCAGAGCCATCCGGCGGGTGTGCATTGTCCAGTTGTTCTCACGGTTAGGGTAACGTTGGCGTTAAGGATCGGGACGATTAGCAGATACGGCGCGGTCGTCGCGCTTTGTCTGGGGACGGCCGCGCAGGAATCGGCGGCGCAGACTGGCTATGAGGCCTGTGTCAACGACGCGAGGGCCGTCCACGACACCTTACATGCGGCCGAATGCAAACGCCTAGCCGAGCAGACCGAGGAAGATCGCGCCGATTGCCTCGGCAAGCTCAAGCTGCCGCCAACCTATTGCGATGCGTCCTATCCCGCCCGCGACGGTTCGCCGAATTGCACGCTGCCTGCCGAAAACGCGACCGTGATCGACGCTGAACTGGAGCGGGCGCGTTATCGCTGCGCGCGGGAGAACCAGGCGGCGCGGTGAGCGTTTGACGGTTGTTGAACTAGGCCGCGAACTCACAAACACGCAGATAAGTCGGCCATCGGAAGTGGACCAGACGTCACAAACTAAAGCCTCCACTTCCGCTGTTGACTGCGGCATAAACCCTGCACGCTGCGCGCTGCTCCCAGCGCGCATTAAAGACAGTCTTCGACTACCGGCTCCCTTCGCACGGAGCATCCCGTTGGGTGGCCCTGTGCTCGCTCGGCGGTGCAACCAGATTGACTGTCGTGCGAGCTTGCTCGAGGAACAGCGCAAACATGTCGTTCTTCGCAATCCAGTGCAGCATCTGGCCGATGAGGTTGCCAATGCTCGTTGACCGAAACTCCGCTTCAAGAGCAAACAGCCCAAGCAGGTTGCGATCAAGAGGGATATCAATTAACCGCTCTTCGCCTTTGTACCGCATTGTAATCGCTGCGCCGCATAAAGCGGCCTTCCTTGTTAGCTCTGTGTTTGGATTTAGCGCCACTACGTCCTGTTCTTCGTTCGTAGCTGCAGCCTCTCGCGCTGGCTGGTTTTGGTGCTTGGCATCTTCGATCGCCGCTTCGTTTGCGTCGCTTTGATCCGAAACATTAGGCGATTGGCCGTTTTGATAAAGCTGCCGCTTATGAAATCGAGCTAATCCAGCAGCAGAAACCGGGCGGCGGCGGAGACTGATCCCCAGTTTGGAACAGGTAAACTTCAATGTTGCTGGAGTGACACCGATGACCTCGGCAATCTCTTCGTTGGTCTTTCCACGCTCCAAGAGGTTCATAATCTGACGGATATTGGCTGGTGTAAACTTCGATTGTCTTCCTTGCATTGGAGGCTGAACAGACTGCACGGGGAGAGGCGCCATGTCGCTCATTTTTCTCCTCATCTTTCATTTCTGACCCGCCCCCCGTTTGGTGCTGCACTTCTCTATGTAATCGCGTCCTCAACGACCGACGTAGTTCGCACGCCAACTTGATTTGCAGCCCTTGACGCTGACTAAAATGCGTGGTCGCCGAACGGCTCTATTCAAACACCAATGAGGTCAATCGGGCTGGCGACAGATCGCCGCGCGACGAGTAGTCAGAGAGGCAAAGAAATGGCCGCACGGATTGGCGCATTTCGGTAACGTCAGAGGAGTTGGAAAACTGTGCGCGTTCAAAACGGCGTGAGCAAATCCGTGCTGCGAATCTTCGTCAAAGATTCTTCCACATTTTGGTTTTGCCTACAACGATGTGATCTGCGCCGGACGTAAGTAGGTGTCGGCCACCGCACTCGCGCTCGCAGCCGCGTTTTTCGTGCCTGCCGGCCGGAGAGCGGTATTTTCGCCTTGTTGCCATCGCCATCGCCATCGCCATGGCTGTAGCTTCACACATGCTTGGTAGCGATCGGGCAATAGCATTGATCCAGATCGATGTGCCGACGTCGCCATCTGCTTCGGTTATGCTTGCGGGCCGAAAAATCCGTTGTATCGATGGCAAACTTGAAGCTTGGAGGTTGGTTTTGAGGAGTTTACTAGGCCCGGTTTCCGGGCCACTATCGCCAACGACATTGGAGGAGGTCAATTATGAGCCGGTTTTTCGTGACTGCACTTGTCGGATTGACGATCGCTTCAGCGGCGACGACATCAGCATCAGCATTTCAATGCGTAGCTCGTAGCCCAAATGGAGCTGCGGGTTCTGCCGCCGGCGTCCTGATACTTGAAAGGGCCAGGGCGATCGCATTGCGCAGATGTATACTCGCTGGAGGAAATCTCCACGGTTCCTTTTGTCATGTCGTTTACTGTCGGTGAGTGAGAGCGTCCGCGGACGCTGCCGCCGACCTGCGCCACATTGGAACAGCATCGCTGTTCCCGCGCGAGGGCTTCCAAGGGGTCGCGCTCGCACGGCTCGATCGATTTCCTAACTGCTCGTGCCAGTCCACTGCACGCGGTCTAGAGCCGACAGCACTATTGTTGGCCGGTGAAGCGGATGGGCTTTGCTCGCGCTCAACCCATCCTGCTTTGCATCGCGCTTAGCTCGTTGCCGGCTTGTGATGCGGGTGGCGATAGGCATGCCGTACCCCATGGTGATGAACGCCATGCGGCTGTCCGTTCGAATAGGACGCGTAGATCGGATGGATACCGAACAGACCTTCAACGCCCCCGACGACGCCGCCAACCGCGCCGCCGACGACCGCGCCAACCGGTCCAGCTGTGTTCATGCCAACGGAACCGCCGTGGGCGATTCCGTCCGGAATGCCTTGCGCGTTAGCTGTAAGCGGCAAAGCGAGCGTTGCGGCGGCAATGGCAGCACCAAGGATGTACGACTTCATAGTGGAACCTTTCCTCTTGTTGGAAAGCCAAGAGT
>JBAUGC010000370.1:0-18447 GCA_049679485.1 Xanthobacteraceae bacterium | reverse complement strand
GATCAGCCCGTTCCAGCGGCCGCCCGGTTCGAGCGCCGCGGCCGCCGGTAAGTCGGCGTCGTTCTGGGCCAGACGCTCGAGGCGAGCAAAAAACGCTTCCATCGCTTCGCCGAATTCATTTTGCTCGGCGCGCGAAAAGCCGAACTCAAGTGACGGCCGCATCCATGACGGCAGCGACTTGTCGATCGACGCGCCTTGCCGCATGGCAATGTCTCGCCACGGATTGCGGTCAGCGGAATGCAGCCAGCCGCAGCCGAGGTCGAGCGCATAACCGGATTCGTCGACGACGGTCCACGCGCGGCCGCCGAGGCGCTGACGCGCTTCAACAAGCAGGCAGCGGACGCCGGCATCATGCAGCAGGCGCGCGGCCGCAATGCCGGCCGCGCCAGCACCGACCACCACCACGTCTACATCATCGCTCGGCATCACAAACCAACTCGGACATGAGGTAGATGTTCGCGCGGCCGGTTCAAGCGCCGGCCCGGGCGCCGCGATATCCGCCCGAGATATGCTTCGAGGTGCCGGGTGCCGGCACAATGATACAGCACAGCGAGCGTGACACGGCACGCTCGCTCCCGGTCGAGCCGCTCGTTTGTCGCCGTCAGGCCGCCAGCGACGCGCCGGCCCAGACCTTATCCGCGGCTTTCACCATTTCCTCAAGCTTGCGCCATTGCGCGGCCTCCGAGAGTTCGTTGCCGTGCATGGTCGAGGCGAAGCCGCATTGCGGCGAAATGCCGAGTTGGGAAACGTCGAGATATTTTGCGGCGCTTTCGATTTTCCGCACCAGCGAGTCGGCCGATTCAACTTCGGGCACTTTCGAGTTGACGATCCCCATGATCACCATCTTGCCCTTGGGCACGAAGCGCAACGTCTCGTAGCCGCCCTCGCGCGCGATATCCTCCCATTCGATGAAGAATGCGTCGTAGGGCAGTTCGTTGAACATGCGCTCGGCTACGGGCTCAAGCGAGCCCGATACCATGAAGCGCGAGCGCCAATTGCCGCGGCACAGATGAATACCGCGCGTCACGTGGTCAGGAAGCCGCTCGGCGATCTTCTTATCGGCCGCGATCGAGCGGTCCGTGAGCTGCTGGAACGACACGCCCATCTGCTTGAAGATGTCGAGATACATCTGGCTGATCAGCATCGGATAAAGCGGGTAGTCAAACTGGATGTATTCGAGACCGGCAGCGATTGCTTCGTCGATCAGCTCATTTTGGATTGCGTTGATGTGCTCGACCAGCTCTTCGTGGCTCTTGTAGACTTTCTCCGTGACCCCATTCTGATAGACGAAAGGAAGTTCATAGAAGGAGCCTGCCGGTATCGTGGCTTTGAAGCGCGAATCGGTATTGGCCTTCATGAACTTGACTTCGCGCACGAGCGGGTTGTCGACCCTGCGCAGCCGGCGGCTGACGATCGGCAGACCCTGGTAGCGCAGCTCCTTGCCATCGTTGTCGTAGAACGCAACGCCCGGCCCGCCGACCTCAAGGCCGTCGACGCTGTCATAGAACGATCCGGTGAACATGTAGCGCCGGAACTCGCCGTCGGTGAGAACCGTGAGCCCGACCTCGCGCTGCTTCTTGATGACCTCTCTGATACATTTGTCCTCAATCGCACGCAGCCGGCTCAGATCTTTGGCGCGCTCTTCGGCGAGCAACGCGGTGTGCTGCGGCGCGTACACGCGCTCCATTTCGGCATGGAGCTCAGTTGGCCGCAGAAAGCTGCCGATATGTTCGGCACGCGCCGGGCGCAGGCGGGATGACTTGGGCATGTGTTAACTCCCTTGGCTTGACATGCGGACCGCCGCGTTCGGCAGCGGCCCCGGGTCTGGTTGCTGTTTCAGGCAGTCTCAGATAGCCGCCGAATGGTCCGAGCTCGATGATCGAGACGTCGTCGGTCGCCGAGCGCACGGCGGGGCGATCTCGGCCGGATCGCCCACACAGCCGCGACCGATCTCAACTCCAGCCGGTCTTCAGCTTGACCGGAGCAAAGTCGGTGAAGCCGACCCCGGCCACACCGCGGAAATATCCGCTCTGCCATTGGCCAACGGTGTAGACCTTGTCGAGGATCTGGCCGGGCAGCGAGATTTCGCCCTGGAGAACCTTGAACTTGTTCTTCCTGACGTAGTCCGCGATGGCGTCCCGATCGATCGAGCCGAGGGCTTCGATCGACTGCGTGAGCGCCTGCAGCATCTGGTAGTTAAGCGGGTTGCCCCAGTGGTCGGCATCAACGCCCGTGACTTCCTTATGCCTCTTGTAGTAGGCGCGCATTTCCGGCGAGTCCTTGACGCCGCCGGCGCCGAGAACATTCTCCGCGGCAGCGCCGAATTTTTGCGAGAAGCCCTCGAAGTCCGTTCCCACGGCGCTGTAATAGGCCTTCACGTTGAGCGCTTCGATCTTGGCTTGCTCGGCGAGACCGAATGTATCGGGCGGATAAGACCAGGCGACGAACGCATCCGGATTGGCCGCCTTGGCGGCTTTGATCACCGGCGATAAATCCTGGGTGCCCAGCGGGTAGGATTTGTCGTAGACGATTTCGAAGCCGTTTTCCTTAAACAGCGGCCGTCCCGCATTGGCGAGTTCGATGCCGAAATCGTCGGCGACGTTAACGACGGCGACCTTGTTGCCGATCTGACCGGCGTCCTTCAGCTGCTTGAGCACCGTGATCGCGGACTTGGCATAGACCGTGGTCGACGATTGGAATGTGAAGAAGCCGGGATATTTCTTGACCAGCATGGGAGCCTGATCGGTGAGGCAGGCCACCGCGAACTGCGGATAGCCGTACTTCGCCAAGGTCGGCGCCACGGCGAGATTGAAGCCGGTGGCGTACATCCCGCTGATCCAATCGGCTTTGTCCACCGTGGCCGCGCGCTCGACCGCCTTGATGGCCTCGGGCGGCTGTGTGCGATCGTCGAATTCGATCAGCTCGATCTTGCGCTGACCGTCTTTGAGCTTGAGCCCGCCGCGCTCGTTGACTTCATGCGTCCATAGCTTGAACGGCGGAAATTGGGTGACCGCCGCGCCGGGCGCGAGCGGACCGGTTTTCGCGCCGATCACGGCGACTTTGAACGTTCCGGTATCGGCTCTCGCGGCGCGCACGAACGGCGCGGCGAGTGTTGTTGCGGCAGAGTACTTCAGAAATTCACGACGTCGCATGATATCCTCCCGTGGATTATGCGCTTGTCGGGGTTGCGTATCCTCCGTTTGCTTCCGGGGTTACGTCCCCGCCGTTTGCTGTCGGGGATTCATCCCCGCGCGTTGGGTAGCTACTCAGCAGCCAAACATATGATAACGACACGGAGACCGGCCGCATAGCGATCCGCGGCTGTCGCTCCAAGATCACGCTCGCGACGGTAGACCAGTCATCAGCTACTTTGTGATAGCCCACGGTAAGCCGGCACCATGGATGTGGGCGGCTAACGCGCCGAAAGCGGGACGAGCTTTTTTCGGTCAAGCGTCCGAATATCCCGCGACACGGCTGAGAAAGCGCGCAATGTCGTTCGGGGCACGGCCAAGGACCCACGCCAGCGTGTTGGAATTTCCAATAAGGCCGTGAGCGGCGTAATAGCGGAACATGGCGGCGAGTGTGGCGCGTTCATGCTCGCCCATCCCGGCCGCTCGGGCGCGCACCTCCCACGCGGCGATGCTTTCGGCTTCGGCGCGCACGTCGTGTTGGAGCGCCGCGCCGATCGCGGAAGCAACTTCAATCTGGCTGAGTGGAGCGGTACCGACGAGTTCGTAGGTCGCGCCGGCATGGCCGTCTTGCATCAGCACTAACGCCGCCGCCTCGGCGACATCTTCCAGGTCCACAAGGCTCAACCTGGTCTCTACCGGATAAGGAACACGAAACACGCCGTCTTCTGTAACGCCGCGCCACGCGCCAACAATATTTTGCATGTAGGCGGTCGGCTGCAGGATCGTCAGATCGAAGCCTGACGCAAACAACATCTCTTCGGTCCGCAGCTTCGCCCAATGATGCGGCATCGCCTCGATCTGCGGATGCAGCACGGAGTGATAGACGATGCGCGTGACGCCCTGCGCCTTAGCCGCGGCAACGACGGCGCGGGCGTAGGCGACTTCCTCCGGGCTGACGTTGGGGCAGATGTGATAGATCGCCTGCGCGCCGGCGGCCGCGGACGCGAGCGCCGCAGGATCGGTGAAACTCCCGAGAGCTACTTCGGCAGCGCCGAGCGTCGTCAGTTCGCCGGCATGTTCGGGATTGCGCACCAGAGCGCGCACGCGCGCGCCCTTGCCCGCAAGCGCTCTGACGACCGCTTTGCCGGTCTTGCCCGCGGCGCCGGTCACCAGAATCATTGCGCGGTGGAAGTCTTGCTGATCAGCTCAAACAGCCGGCCCGGGCTCAGCGGAATTTCGTTGAGCTCGATTTTCCGCTCCGGCAGCCCAAGCGCGTCCTCGATCGCCTGCGCGAACAACGGGCCGACCGGAATGGCACCGGCCTCGCCCGCGCCCTTGATGCCGAGCGGATTGAGCGGCGAGACCGTCACCGTGTGCGCAATCTCCATGTGCGGCACTTCGAGCGCCGTCGGCAGCAGATAATCGGCGAGCGACGCATTGAGCAATTGTCCTTCCTCGTCGAACACCAGCTGTTCGTAGAAGGCGTTGCCGACGCCCTGCGCGACACCGCCGTGGATCTGGCCGGCGAGGATCAATGGATTAATCACCGTGCCGCAATCATGCACGACGACGTATTTCAACACTTCGAGCGTGAAGGTTTGCGGATCGACTTCGACGATCATGGCGTGCACGCCGCTTGCGGTGGCGCCGCCGGGCGGGCCGAAATATTGCGTCGATTCCAGTCCGGGCTCGGTGCCCGGACGCACGGCGCCGCGCATCGGATTGGCCTTGATCGCCAGCTCCCCGAGCTTGACCGATTGGCCGGGCACGCCGACCACCGAGACTGCACCGTTGGCGATTTCAAGATCCTCTTCGGCGCACTCGAAATGTTCGGCGGCAAGTTTAAGAATTTTCTGCCGCACCACTTTGGCGGCTTCGTTGACGGCGGTGCCCGCGACCACCGCGCCGCGGCTCGCGAACGTACCGGCGCCCCAATAGAACTGGTCGGTATCGCCGGTCACCACGTCGACATCGCGCACCGAGACGCCTAGCTGATCGGCGACGATCTGGGCGAACACGGTGAAGTGCCCCTGCCCCTGCGTGCCGATGCCGGTCGCCAGTCCGACCTTGCCGTTGGCCTGCACCTGGACCCGCGCCCCTTCATAAGGCCCGATGCCGGTGCCTTCGACGTAACAGGCAACGCCGATACCGACATGACGGCCCTGCGCCCGGAACCGCGCCTGCTCGTCGGCAAGGAAATGCCGATAGCCGATCATCTCCAGCGCCTTGTCGAGGATCGGCTCATAATTGCCGCTGTCGTACGAGAGCGGCGCAAAGTCTTGATAGATGATCTCATTATTATAGGGAAAGGCGTCGGGCGGAATGAGATTGCGCCGGCGGATTTCGGCGCGGTCGATCTTGAGTTCGTGCGCGGCGATATCGAGCAGCCGCTCGATGACGAACACGCCATGCTGCCGTCCGGCGCCGCGATACGGCGTGACGATCGGCTTGTTGGTGAAGATCGCGGTGAAGGTGCTGTCGTAATTGGGGACGACGTAAGGGCCGAGCAGCGTGCATTGCGAATTGATCGGCACCGTCAGGCCATAGGGATTGTAGGCGCCGGTGTCGTGAAAAAACACGTCCTTGATGCCGAGGATGCGGCCGTCGGCAGCAAGCGCGATTTCGGCATCGTGAGTCTGCCCGCGCTCCTGGGTCGTGGCGAAGAAATGCTCCAACCGGTCCTCGATCCATTTGACCGGGCGATTGAGTTTCCGCGCCGCCCACGGCACAACGACTTCTTCGGGATAGAACAACATGATCTTCGGCCCGAAGCCGCCGCCGACGAACGGCGCGATCACCCGCACCTGCCGCTCGCTCAAGCCGAGCATGCCGGCAAGCCCGTTGCGCAGGAACACTGGCGCCTGGGTCGTATCCCAAATCGTCAGGTGATCGGCGCGGGCGTCCCAACGGGCAACGATGCCGCGGGTCTCGATCGGCGACGAACAGCCGTGATCGTAGTGAAAGCGGCGGGAAATGACGCGATCGGCGCGAGCATGCGCCGCGGCGTAGTTGCCACGGCTTTGCCGCACCCGGGCGGCGACATTGCCGCGCACGTCGTCGTGCACTCTGCCGGCTGCATCGGTCAGTGCATTTTCCAGATCGACGACCGCCGGCAGCGGCTCGATATCGAGCTCAATGTCGGTAAGCGCATCTTCGGCGAGGTAACGGCTGTCCGCGAACACAACCGCCAATGGCTCGCCGACATGGCGTATTTTGCCTTTGGCAAGTGGGACCTGGGTGCGCTGATTGAAGGTGATATCCTTGATCGGCGGCGGCGGGACCAACAGCGGGCCGGGGGCCCAGTAGTCGCCGAGATCTTCCGCGGTATAGACCGCGACCACGCCGGGACGCGCGCGCGCCGCGGCCACGTCGATCGATTTGATGCGCGCATGCGCGACATTGCTGCGCAGGAACGCGGCGTACAGCATCCCGGGAAGTTCAACGTCGTCGACGAACAACGCCTGGCCGGTCAACAGCCGGGCGTCCTCGTTGCGGGTAATCGGCGCGCCGAACTTGCGCGTGGCCACGACGTTCACTTCTGCAGCCGCTCGGCAGCAAGCTGCACGGCCTGCACGATATGCTGATAGCCGGTGCAACGGCACAGATTGCCGGACAGCGCTTCGCGGATCTGCGCCTCGTCCGGCGCCGGCGTCTCCTCGAGAAAGACTTTCATGGTCATCAGAATGCCGGGCGTGCAGTAGCCGCATTGCAGCCCGTGACACTCGTGCATGGCCTGCTGCAGCGGATGCAGATGCTCGCGGTCGGGCGCGAGACCCTCGACCGTAATGATCTCGTGGCCGTCGGCTTGTGCCGCGAACATCAGACAGGAGCGAACCGGGGCGCCGTCGTAGATGATCGTGCAGGCACCGCAGACGCCGTGCTCGCAGCCGACGTGAGTGCCGGCGAGCAGAAGATCGTGGCGCAGGAAATCGCTCAGCAGCAACCGCCCCTCGACCTGGCGGCGGTAGGCCGTGCCGTTCACGGTGACGTTGACTTCGTGGGTCTCAGTGCTCACGCCGGACCCGTTCATTCGCTTTCGCCAAAGCGCGCCCGGTCAAGACGCCGGCGAGATGGCGTTGAAACTCTTTGCTGGCATGAATGCTGCCGCCGGGATCGATGGCGCCCTGAATGAGTTCGACGGCCGCCTCGATCGCGGGCTTGTCGATCATGGTACCGACAAGGGAACGACTTGCTTCGTCAGCGAACACCGGCCCGTCGCCGGCATTGCACAGGCCGATCCGCGCGGCGCTGCAACGGCCATTGTCGTCGATCTGCACCACGCAGGCGATGCCGATCATGGCGAAGTCGCCCCGGCGCCGCGACACTTCCATGAAGCAGGCCGCCGACCGCGGCGGCGCTACCGGAACTTCAACTTCGGTCAGCATCTCGTCAGGCTCGAGCGCGGTGGTAAGCGCGCCGAGAAAGAAATCCGCGGCGTCAATCCAGCGTTCGCCGCGCACCGATTGCGCACGCAATTTGCCACCGAGCGTCAGCACAATGGCCGGCATCTCCGAGGCCGGATCGGCGTGGGCCAGATTGCCGCCGATGGTTCCGCGATTGCGGATTTGCGGATGCGCGATGTGTGGAAGGGCTTCCTCCATCAGCGGCACGTGGCGGGCGATGATGGGATCGCGTTCAAGGGCCCGATAGCGGGTAAGCGCGCCGATGCGCAGCCGCTCCCCCGCGCCGTTTTTGATACCGGCAAGGTCGGTAATCGGGTTGATATCGATCAGTGCGGCCGGCTGCGTCAGCCGGAAATTCATAGTCGGAACAAGGCTTTGACCGCCAGCAAGAAATCGGGCCTCATCGCCGTGTTCGGCCTTTACTTGCAAGGCGTGCTCGAGGGTCCGGGCAGCAAAGTACCGGAAGGGCGCGGGCTTCATATCGAGCGGAGACTACCAGAGCAGCGGCGAGCCGGCGTGCCAAAATATGGAAAAAATCGCCTCAACAAGTCAAAATATTCTCCAAGCAGGGCACGTTTGAAGAAACGATCACGTCACCGCGCAGTCTCGTCTACCACGGTTGGGGGGCGCTGTCGGCGACTTTGGCTCGCGCGACCGCCGGAATGCAGCGGTCGCGCGAACGCATACAGGCAGGCGTCAGGCGTGGCCGAGGGGGACGGCGACAAACCTGGTGGCGTCAGCGGACTTCACGCGCATCAGCACGTCGTGCTTGCCTTGGGCCTTTGCCTCGGTCATCGCGTTGCGAACATCGGCGGCGTTGGCCACGGCCTTGCCGCCGACATCGAGGATGATGTCGCCGGTTTGAATGCCCTGCTGCGCGGCGGGTCCATCGGGATCGACACCGGTCACCACGATGCCTTTGTCACCGGAACCGGCAACCTCACTCGCGGGTGCTACCGTCAGGCCGAGGTGCGGCATGTCGCTGCCTGATGAGCTCCCGGTATTCGCGCTTGCCTGCTTATCGTCCGGCATTTGACCGAGTGTCACCGTAAGGGTCTTGGTCTCACCCTTCCGCAGCACCTCCAGCTTGATCGAGCTGTTCGGCGCCAGCACTGCGACCGTGCGCGCCAACTCCCGAGCATCCTTGATCGGCGCACCATTGACGGCAGTGATCACATCACCCGACTGGATCCCGGCCTTGGCCGCTGGACTGTCGGGCTGCGGCTGATCGACCATCGCACCTTCGGCCTTCTTCATCCCGAGGCTCTCGGCGATACCGGCGGTCACCGGTTGAATCCGCACACCCAGCCGGCCGCGGGTGACGTGGCCATGCTGCTCGAGTTGGGCGACCACCATTTTTGCGGTACCGGCCGGAATATCAAAACCAATGCCGACGGAGCCTCCGGAAGGCGAATAGATCGCGGTGTTCACGCCGATCACGTCGCCGTCGACGTTAAAGGCCGGCCCGCCGGAATTGCCTTTGTTGATCGGCGCATCGATTTGAATGTAATCGTCGTAGGGGCCAGCGCCGATATCGCGGCCGCGGGCCGAGACGATGCCGGCGGTCACGGTACCTCCGAGGCCGAAAGGATTGCCGACGGCGACGACCCAGTCGCCGATCCGCGGCGAGTGGTCGGCGAACTTCACGAACGGAAAGTCCTTCTTGCCGTCAACCTTGATCAGGGCAAGATCGGTTTTCGGATCTCTGCCGATGACCTTGGCGGTGTAGACCGTCCCGTCGTCGGTGGTCACCTGGACCGACTTCGCGTGGTCAACCACGTGGTTGTTGGTGACCGCATAGCCGTCGGCCGAGATGAAAAAGCCCGAACCTTCGCCGGTGATCATCTGATGATGCTGACGCAAGCCGTGCGGCATGTTCTGGAAGCCGAATTGCTGAAAGAACTTCTCCATCGGCGAACCGGGAACGAACGGGACGATGCCATCTTCATCGTTATCGTTCATGCTCGTCATCTTCACGGACTCATCGATCTTGACGCGCACCGAAATGACCGCGGGCTTCACCTTGGCGACCAAGTCGGCAAAGCCGGATGGATGCGGGAGCGCCGTCTCCGCCGCATGTGCGGCAGCTGTCCATGCCGGAAGGTTCGTGGGAAGGTATCCGCCCGGTCCGGCTACCAGCATGGCGATGCCGAGCCCGGCTACCGAAGTGAGCAGCGTCAGGCGACGGGGCGTGAGGACTTTGCGACGTTGGGGAGTGGTTTCGGGATTCATGATGAAATCTCCAATGGGATTTGTCGTGCCGCGATGGCACTCTGAAAGCCAACATGGCTTCCCAGCGTTACGCGAGCGTGGCGGGGGAATTAATTTTAAGTAATGAACGATCAAAGAGAGCGGTGCGCTCCGATTTATAAGACTGTATTGCGTCAGCGCACTTTGTCGCAGCGTCGGACAGAGCAACGCCGCGGCCGGAGGAATCAAAAACAGTGACCTCGAACATCATTTATCTGGCGACGATCTGGGTTATCCCGGTAGTCATCGCCATCACCTTTCATGAAGCCGCGCACGGCTTCGTCGCGCATCTTCTCGGCGATGACACGGCGTGGCGGCTTGGACGCGTGAGCTTCAATCCGCTCAAACATATCGATCCGGTCGGCACGATTTTGTTGCCCGGCATATTGCTGCTGATGCGCGCGCCGTTTTTGTTCGGCTACGCCAAGCCGGTACCGGTTAATTTTCGGGCGTTGCGCAGCCCGCGGCGCGACATGGTCCTGGTCGCGGCCGCCGGGCCGGCAATGAACATTGCGCTCGCCGTTGTTGCGGCATTGGCGTTTCACGTCGTCAGTTTTCTGCCGGCGACTGCGGCGCAATGGCTGGCGGCTAACCTGCGGAACGCTTTGCTTATCAATGTCGTGCTGGCCGTGTTCAATCTGTTTCCATTGCCGCCTCTCGACGGCGGGCGCATTTTGGTCGGTATTCTGCCAAAGGCTCTGGCCGGCGCTGTCGCGCGGCTTGAGCCATTCGGTCTCGTAATCCTGATTGGCCTGTTGATCGTTTTGCCGGTTCTGGGCGCACAGTTAGGCGTCGATCTCAGCGTCGTCTCCCGGATCCTCGGTACGGCGACGCGCGCCGTCATCAACGTCATCGTTCAAATTACCGGCAACACGTAGCTCGAAAACACAACCGTGTGAGTGGCGGCATCGGTGCGTCGCCCATCATGCCGGGGCACGTTCAGTTACGGGATCGTGTGACGTAAAGTGGTGCTTCACGACAGGCAACGCCCCGTGCTCCGGTTCATACCTACCGGATCCGGCTGAACCCGATTGAAGCGTCCTGTGCGTAACTCACCCGGCGCGATGAGAAAGCGTTCGGCGCACATCGGAGCGTCCATTCGCTCAAGCAAGCTCGCGAAGCCATTTGGGGTGATCTTAGCCGCAGCCGTGATCTTTGCCGGAGCAAAGTCGTGATATGCTCTTTACTTGCGCCCCTTGCTCGCCGAACAATTTGGTTATCTGAAATGCGAGCTGAGGTTCGCGACCTTTGCCTGCTATGGATCAAAAGCGTCAGGCGTGACGCTGTGCGCTGCGCTGGCTCGATTTGCGCTACTGCCGCTGCTCGCCCGTGCGGATTGAACGTCGACAGCCCTTGAGGCGCGAGAACCGCGCACACCAGCATCACCAGACTGACCGAGATGCCCACGACAGCGACCAAGTAGGCGAGCAAGGAAGCGACAAAAGCCATTTGAGCTGCGCCATTCCTTCATTGCATCTGACAACGTGCGATCGTTACCTCCGTTCCGGTCGCGTCCAGCAATGCGTGAACCTGCGTTGCGGGTCACAGAGTGTGCGCATCAGCCGCACCCGCGCCTTGGGAACCAACCCACCGTAGGTGAGCATCAGCGACGGGAGCGGCCTCGGGTTCGCCTTGATCTACCAACAAAGCAAAGTCTGCGAATAGCCGAAATGGCCGATGAGGGGTCTTGTGTTGCCGAGACCCCTCATCGGATTCTGTTCACTTTGGCGCAAGCCGGAAGAGTGAATTGCGTTGATTCAGGGGAGGCCCTCATGAGCGACGTGCTTCGCGAATTCGGGCCCAACATCTGGATTTGCGACGGTCCGATCGTGGCGTTTCTCGGCTTTGGCTATCCCACTCGCATGGCATTGATCAAGCTGTCGGACGGACGCCTGTTCATCTGGTCGCCCATCGCTCTCTCGGCTGCGCTGAAACGCGAAGTCGATGCTCTCGGTCCGGTGCATTTTCTCATTTCACCCAACCGGCTGCATCATCTATTTCTTGCCGAATGGAAGTCTGCGTATCCGCAGGCGCGTCTCTACGCATCGCCTGGACTCCGCAAGAAACGCAAAGATCTTGCGTTCGATGCTGAACTCACCGACGGCCCCGAGCCGGAATGGGCCGCCGACATCGATCAAGTCGCCGTGCGCGGCAGCCCATTGACCGAGATAGAGTTCTTCCATCGCGCCAGCGGCACGGCGATTTTCGCCGACCTCATTCAAAATTTTCCAAGCGACTGGTTTAGCGGCTGGCGCGGTGTCGTGGCTCGGCTTGATGGCATTTGCGCTCCGAATCCAGGCGCGCCGCGCGAATGGCGGGCGAGTTTTCTCAATCGACCCGCGGCCCGTGCCGCGCTGCAACGCATTCTCGCCTGGCCGATCGATCGGGTGTTGATTGCGCATGGCGAGCCGGCAATCGGACATGGCGCAGTGTTCGTGCGTCGCGCCTTTGCGTGGCTACTCGGACACGAACAGCAACGCGCGTAGGTTCTCGTGTCGGCCGCAGATCATTTCTCGGTTCATTCGAGCCCGCCACGGAACAGCCAGGCCGCAGCGGAGAGCGTGACCGATGCGATGATTGCCATCGGCCACAGGTCTTGAGCGAGTTGCCCGAGGCCGGCCCCCTCCAGATAGACACGCCGGGCCATGTCGATGGCATAACGCAGCGGGTTCGCCAGCGTCGCGTATTGGAGGATTTGGGGCATATTGCTGAGCGGCGTCGCCAAGCCCGATAGCAGCGCGCACGGCATCATGATCACGAAAGCATAAAGCACTGCCTGCTGCATGGTCGCGACAACCGCCGACAGCATGAGCCCCATACCCACGGCGGCCGTGAGAAACAAGGCGAGCCCCGTGTAGAGCGTCACGTACGAACCTGCGAACGGAATGCGAAACCACAATTGCGCGACCAGGAGGATCAAAGTCGCTTGGATGAGTCCGATAAGCACGGACGGCAGCGCTTTGCCGACCATGATCTCCGGCGGCCGAAATGGTGTAACCAGAAGCTGATCGAATGTGCCCTGTTCGCGCTCGCGGGCGACCGACATGGCTGTGAGCAACAACGTTTGCAGGAATGTCAGCGTGCCGATCAGCGCCGGAATCATGTACCAGAGAGTTTCCAGATTGGGATTGTACCATGCCCGCATGGTAACCCGCAGTGGCGGCGGCGCTTCGCTGTGGTCCGCCGCCCAATCGGCATTGAAACTATCGACGACGGCGGAAACGTAGCTCAGCGCCGTGCCGCCGGTATTGGAATTGCGGCCGTCCGCGATTACTTGCACGTTCGCCGGCAGCCCCGACGCCAAACGGCGCTCGAAATCCTGTCCGATCTGGACGACCAGGAGGGCGCGTTGTTCGTCGATCGCCGTCTTGAGATCTGCAATGCTGGATAGCTGGGCGACCCTGTGAAATACCCCCGAACCGTCCAGTGCCGCCAGCAACTCATGAGACGCCGCGCTGCGGTCCTGGTCCAGAACCGCATATGGCACGTTGTTGAGGTCGTAGGTCGCGGCATAGCCGAAGATGAGACACTGCAGCACCGGCGGCAGGAAAAGACTCACCCGGCTCTGTGGGTCTTTCAGGATCGCCAACAGTTCCTTGCGGATGAGTGCGAGGATGCGCGCGATTGCTTCGAACATCGCCCGCCTCACGCAAGTCGCTTCTTCGTCACCCTGCGGGTGAGTAACAGCAGCACGCAGGCCATGCAGGCGAGGATCCCGGCGTCGGGAACGATGATGCCCCAGATATTGCCGGCGAGAAACAGCGTCTGCAGCAAGGTGACGTAATAGCGCGCTGGCAGGATATAACTGATGACGCGGATCGCCGCCGGCATGCTGCGGATGTCAAACAGGAATCCCGACAAGAACACCGCGGGCAAAAAAGTGATGATCAAAGTCGCCATGCTGGCGACAAACTGATTCTTGGTGACTGATGAAATCAACAAACCAATAGCGAGAGAAACCAACAAGTAGAGCATGGAGACGCCGATCAGGATCAACACCGAACCCCGAAACGGAACGGCGAAGAGAAACTTGGCGGCAATGATGCAGAGAACAAGTCCGATCATTCCCAGGGCAAAGTAAGGGATCATCTTGGCCAGTATGATTTCGCCGGCGCGCACCGGAGTAACGAACAGCGCTTCCAATGTTCCCCGCTCCCATTCACGTGCCATCACCAAGGCGGTGAGCAAAGAGCCGATAAGCGTCATGATCAGGACGATGAGGCCGGGGACAAGGAAATAGTGGCTATCGTCCGCTTCATTGAACCACAGGCGGCCCTGTACCACCGCGCTGCCGCCGGCGGCGCTCTGCCGTCCCTCGGCGGCGCGTTGCGCCAGAAACTGCGCGATGGCGCCTTGGGCGTAGCCTTGGATGATCCGGGCGCGATTGGCATCGCTACCATTAACGAGCACCTGAACTTCGCCATCACCCATGCTCAACCGCCGCGCAAAATCCGAGCGGATGCGGACAATCCCGTCAACCTGCTGCTCAAGCAGAAGCTGCCGTGCCCGTGGCATTGAAGTCCGCAGCCGGGGGGCAAAATAAGGCGACAGCAAAAAATCGGCGGCAAGCTCGGTTGCTGTGGGCGAAGGCTGTTCCAGCACCACGGCCACGGGAACGTTCTTCACATCGAGCGAAAGCGCGTAGCCGAAGAGCAGAATGAGCATGGCCGGCATGAACAGGCCGATCGCGATGCTGCTGGGATCGCGGAACAGCTGATAGGCCTCCTTGCGCACCAAAGCTGCGACGCGACGCAGCTTCGCCACACCTGACGCCGCGCGCGCCGGCGGCGAAGGATTGACGATCGCAGTCACGCCGTACCGCTGTGATGCGCCGGCATCGCGGATTTATGCTCGCGTGCCGCTTCGACGATGGCGATGAAGGCGTCCTCCATGGTTGCGCGGCGATGGTCCGCGAACGCGGCGCGACTGCGCACGCTGGCCGGCGTTCCCTCCGCCAGCATGCGCCCGGCATCGAGTATTGCGATACGGTCGCAATACTCGGCTTCTTCCATGAAGTGGGTGGTAACGATCACCGTGACGTCATGTTGCGCAAGGAGCGTGATGCGTTGCCAGAACTCGCGCCGCGCCAGCGGATCCGCGCCGCTGGTCGGCTCGTCGAGGAACAGTATCTCCGGCGCGTGCAGCAGCGCCGTCGCCATCGCCAATCGCTGCTTGTAGCCGCCCGGCAACTCGCCGCTGGCGAGGCGCATCAATGGTTCGAGTTCGAACTGCGCCAGCGCCCATGCTATGCGCTCGCGCTTGCGGCTGCCGTGCAGACCATAGGCGCTGGCGAAGAAATCAAGGTTCTCCGCGACCGAGAGCTGGCTGTACAGCGAAAATTTTTGCGCGACGTAGCCGATACGCTGCCGGGCCGAGGCGCGCGCCGTGCGCAAATCGAAACCTGCCACGCGCAAAGTCCCGGAAGTGGCGGGAAGAAGACCGCACAGCATGCGGAACGTCGTTGTCTTGCCGGCACCGTTTGGACCGAGCAAGCCGAAAATCTCGCCGCGACGAACACTAAAACTCAGGCGATCGACGGCAGTAAAAGCGCCGAACTTGCGAACGAGCTCGCTCACATTAATGACCGTCTCGGCAGAATCGGATGCCGCAGCGCGATCGAATGGCGCCGCGACCGGCAATTTTCGATCGCCGCCGGCTTGCCGGCGCAACAGCACCATGAACCCGTCTTCGAAGCGCGCTGGCACGGGTTCGACCGTAATTCCGCGCAATGACTCTGCCGCCTTGGACAGCTCGCGACCTGAGCCGGGCCCGGCTTCGACCAAATGGACGCGGCCAGCCTCAGGGACCGCGTCAATGATTTCCGGATCGCCCAATAGGCGCGCCTGCAGGTTTCGCGCCGGCTGACCCGGACCGGGTTCGGCCTCGAACGTACGACCGGCGGCCATATTGGTGACCTCGGCAGGCCGCCCGCTGGCCAGCAGTTTGCCTTCGCGCAACACGAAGACATGATCGCAGCGTTCAGCTTCGTCGAGATAGGACGTACTCAAAAGAACGGTCAGGTTTTGCTCGCGGACCAGCCGTGCGATGATTTCCCAGAGCTCACGGCGTGACAACGGATCGACACCGACGGTCGGCTCGTCCAATAGCAAAAGCCTTGGCGAACCAATCAAAGTACAGGCAAGGCCAAGTTTTTGCTTCATGCCGCCTGACAAGTGCCCGGCAAGACGGTGCATAAATGACGTCAAGTCCGTCATCCGCAAAAGCTCGGGGTACCGCGTATCGCGCTCTTCGGCAGAGATGCCATGCAGACTGGCATAGAGGTCCAGATTTTCCCGGACGGTCAAATCTTCATAGAGACCGAACCGCTGCGGCATGTAGGCGATGCAGTCTTGCACCCGCTGCGGATCGCTGGCCACATCGATGCCCATGACTGTCAGCGTTCCCGCATCTGCCAACATCAGGCCGGCAATAAGCCGGATCAGCGTGGTCTTACCGGCGCCATCAGGCCCGACAAGGGCCGCGAGCGTACCGTGACGGACCTCAAATGAGACATCATCCAGCGCGGTCACGATTTCGCCGGTCTCACGCCGAAATTTTTTACGCACGTCTCGGCCGAGCACCGCCGGATCGCTTTGCTGGCTGACGTTCATGGCTGGCCGTCTGAGTTGCGGCTCGGCCGCTTCGTTGCGTCCTGGTCGAGCGGCAAATACACTGTTGCCGGCATGCCGAGACGCAAATCGCCCGCCTCATCCTTCACAAAGATGCGAACCTCATAAACCAGGCTTGTCCGCAGCTCTTCGGTTTGGACGGTCTTTGGCGTGAATTCGGCAACAGGTGAAATAAAGCCGACCCAGCCGGCAAACCGGCGGTTTGGAAAGCCGTCCACCATCACATAAGCCGTCATACCGGGATGCACGTGCCCGAGATCGGGCTCCGACACATAGGCGCGGACCCATTTCGGGTTGATGATCGCCAGGGAAAACACCGGCTTTTGCGGCGACGCCATGTCACCGGGCTCCAGCAGACGGGAGCGGATAATTCCATCCATGGGGGCGACAAGGTTCGCGTCCGCCAGTTGCTGGCAGACGAGCGCCAACTGTGCTTGGTTCGCCCGTAACTGCGCCTCGCCTTGGGCGACGTCCTCTACGCGCGGCCCCGCGATCTCAAGATCGAGAGCCTTCCGATTCACCTCGACCTTCGCGTCGGCCACATCCAACGCGGCCTTGGCATTATCCACGTCTTGTTGAGTGGCAGCCGACTTCTCGACCAGGAACTTCTGGCGCTCGTAGATTCGCCGTGCATTGGCGGCATCCGCAGTCGCCGATGCGAGATTTGCCCGCGCCTGAGCGATCTCCTCGGGCCGGCTGCCGTTGTGGAGCCGTTCGACCACACTGCGTTGTGCCGCCACTTGCGCTATCGCTTGTGCGACCTGCGGCTCCAACCGACTCGTGTCCAATTTTGCGATGAGCTCTCCCTTGTGGACGACGTCGCCTTCCTGCGCGAGCACGGCTGCAATTCGTTCGTTGCCGTTGAACGCTAGGTCGACTTGTCGCAAGTCAACATTTCCGTATAGGACGAGTTGTTGGGACGGGTTCGATGGATGGGTGAACCAATAGGCCAGGCCGGCCCCTGTTCCTGCCAGCAGGAGCGCCGCAATAGTCAGCACGATTCGGCGCTTCACGTTCGTCCCCGCCAACATCTTTGTATCGCCTCGCAAGCGGTTACGATCCGTGCATGGAGCTCATGTATTGACCGGAAGGTCATTTGAACTCCGCCGCAGCCCCTCAACCTCGGCGACGACGCGGCCGGCGACTTCGGCGGCCGCAGCGGCTACTTCCGACGACATCGGCGCGCCGGCCGCGAAAGATGCGCCTTCGACCGCAACGACGATAATGTCCCGCGGTGCTTTGCGCAGTTACCCGGGAAAGTCCGATCGCCTCGGCGAGGCCCAAGCAATGGCTCGACGCTGCGCGCGTATTCAGGAGTAGCTCGATAACCATCGCAGACGTGCAGCATTTGAAAGCATAACTATGATACGCCGAGCATGATCTTATTGACATAGCTCAATAAATGCGCTGCTTGCCGCAATCCCGTAAAAAACTCTGTCGCGCACCCGCACCACTGTTGGTGTGGTCACGCGCACGCGCGCGAAGCGCGCGCCGAGGGCCGACCAGCTCGATCGGGCTGGGCGGCGCTGCGGCTGCTACGACGTCGCCGATTCTTTTTTAGCGATTTTCGGTTTGCGGCGCGGTGCCTGTGTGTCCAGAACGGACCCCTTATTGGTATGGCGGAGAGGGAGGGATTCGAACCCCCGATACGGTTGCCCGTATGCCGCATTTCGAGTGCGGTGCATTCAACCACTCTGCCACCTCTCCGCAGAACCGAGGATGGGCTTGAGCGTCGCGCGTGTATTTAGAGCATGGCGCGCGAAAGTGAAAGCCGGTTTCCCGCCTTCGCGAAAACCGCTTCGGCGGGGCAAGGAAGGCCCACAACCGGCTGTTAAGGGTCGCCGGCGAAAACCCGCCGGATACTCGTCAGTCGCGCGGCCTGCGCAGCAGCACCAGATTGGCGAGCAGCGACGCCACCGCGCCGGCGCAAATGAGCGCGCTCATCGGCCGTGGCGTGCCATCGGCGAACCAGCCGATCGCCGCGCTGGTGAGTGCGCCGGCGCCAAATTGCAGTGCGCCGGCGAGCGCGGCACC
>JBAUGC010000369.1:0-4164 GCA_049679485.1 Xanthobacteraceae bacterium | reverse complement strand
GTGCATGCAATGGACGAACGATATGAAGTTGCTTGGACCGCACATCCTTCGACGGCGATCGTGCGAAAAACTTCTATTCAGGGGGCCGATTGCGCGGGTTCGTCGCCCACATTACGCTGGATTGGCGATATACGCGCGCGGGGTCGAGCAGCGGGCGTCGTTGATGACGCTTTTAGCGTTTTCCGAGGGCCCGAGCGGTTGAGGTTGCGACGTGATAGCCGACAAAGAGGCCGAACCCGGTATGCGGACGACGAGGGAAAGCGAGATTTTCCGCGAACCCCCAGGTAGCGGTAATTACAGCAGCAGCATCGGCGCCGCCCAGGGTCTTGAGCTGTTTAGCGGCAGCGATCGAGCGAGGCGCGTCCGCCCCAGCAAAACGATTTTCGAGCCCGCGCGCCAAGTTCCAGTATTTGCCGAAACCGATGTGTTGGTGGTCGGCGGTGGCCCGGCCGGAACGGCGGCCGCCATTGCGGCGGGGCGGCTTGGCGCTGAAGTACTGCTGGTTGAGCGCTATAACCACCTAGGAGGGCTCTCGACCGGCGGCCTTGTCATCTGGATTGACCGCATGACCGACTGGTCCGGCCGGCAGGTCATCCGAGGATTGGCTGACGAATTCATGGAGCGACTGCCGCAGGATGCTATTCAAGGACCGCCGCGCGCCGATTGGGGAAATCATGACTCCGCGACCGCCGCCTATTGGGCGCAGCGGACCGCGGCCTACCACGGCATCGTGACTTGGTCGCCAACGATCGATCCGGAGGCACTTAAGACGCTCTCCATGCGGATGGTAGAGGGGGCCAAGGTACGACTGTTGCTTCACGCTTGGTGCACGACGCCGATCATCGAGGACGGGATCGTCGGGGGTGCGATCTTCGAAAGCAAGGAAGGCCGGCACGCGATCCTGGCCAAAGTGGTTGTCGACACCACCGGCGACGCCGACCTGATCTCGCGGTCTGGCGCGTGGTGCGAGTCGGATATTGACGCCAGCGATATTCACCATTGTATGAATACCGTCTTCCTGCTCGGCGGCGTCGATATGGAACGCTGGCTCGCTTTCCGCCGCGAAGAACCGGACTCATTTGCGGCTTTCATGGCATTGGGCCGCGACCGCGTAAAATTCTTCGAGAAGCCGTTCGTGTCGTGGCGCAACGACATCGCCTTGTTCTTAGGCCCGCGCCTGGCAGGCTACAGCGCAGTCGATGTCGAGGACTTGACCACCGTCGAATTGCGCTCGCGTGAGCTCGCGGTCGGCCATCTTGAAGTTTACCGTTCTTCGGCACCTGGGTTTTCGAATGCGTTTTTGATGCTTGGCGCGCCGCAGATCGGCGTTCGCCACAGCCGGCGGCTCGCCGGTGTGCGTAGGGTGACCCGCCAGCAATGGGACACCGGTCACGTATGGGATGACGAAATTGGCGTGTCGACCTCCTTGGCACCGAAGTTTCCTAATATTTCGGTGCCCTACGGAGCGTTGTTGCCGGAAAAGCTCGATAACATCTTGGGCGCCGGGCGCCACGTTGCTTGCGATGCGAGTTCGCACACATTCCTGCGCGAGATCCCCCAGTGTTGGCTCACTGGCCAAGCCGCCGGCGTTGCGGCCGCTCTCGCGGCGGGAAGCGGCAAACGACCTCGCGACCTTGCCGCGAGCGTGATCCAGTGCGAGTTGCTGCGCCAAGGCGCCTATCTATCGCCCAGCATCGAAGCCGCCGTGCAGCAGCCTGCGGCGGCTGAGTGATACTTATTACCGGTGCAGCATTGGGGGCGGGCAACACCGGCGCTGAGAAGGATCATCTCGGATTACCGTAAGCGCGCTCGTTTGCTGCGAGACAGCAATACGTCCGGAGTTGCGGGCGAAACGGACATCGCGCAGACGTCGTCAATCGGCCGAAGATGACCCAGAGCCGAAGTGGGATGTGCATCACAGCAATTGAGCCGATGTTCGCTTACAGACGGTATTCGTTACTGGCTCCGCAGGCCAGGATCGCTTTTCGAGAGAGCGCCGCGAGGCGTCTTTCTATTTGAATGCGCCGACGGTCGGACCCTCTCTCGTCTGCGAGTCACATTTCATTTTTTTGCCGCTTGGAAGACGGAACGATTGAGGGTGGTCCTGCGGGCAAAAGATGTGAAAGCAGAGGCCGGTCACCGTCGCGAAGTCGCCCATTCCGGCAAGGTCTGACGGCGGGCAAAGCCGTCAATGGCACCCCGAAGAGACGGCGTACACTTTGAAGGGCGGCGGCGGCTGGGAGGTGCTGCTGTTGGCGCAAATTTCTTTTTTCTTTAGGTTCGGACCGACGGTGGTACCTTTTGGGCATCCCAGGCGTCCGTCTTTACCGTCGCCGCCCTTATATTGGCACATCACCTCGCACGTCAGCGTCCTGTATGTGTTGTTGGTGGCGTACACCACCATCTCCGTACGGCCATCTCGCGTAAGCCGTCCGGCGCAGTCGAATTTCGCCGCGCCCGCCGCAGCCTTCTGCATTTCCGCAAGTAACTTGTCGTCCCTTGCCTTACTCGCTGCCTTCTCCTCGTCCGACTGCGCGGCTTCGTTACATGCAATAAGATCCACACCGCAATTGGCTTGACAGCCCTTGCTTGGGCAGGATTTCAAGCAGGCGCTGTATTTTTCGTCACAGGCCTTGTGGCGAGCCTCCGACCGAGGCTTAAAGGCCTGGGCCGAAACCGCCGTCATTCCTTCCACCAGAAACAGCATCGCAAGGATAGCCACTGCGGAAACACGGAACATCTTCGTTATCGATTTGAGCATCACTCCACCTTCCGCGATGCGACATGGCTTCGTTTACGAGCGTGAGTCTCAACGCGCATCGTGAGTCTCAACGCACATAGAGTCCGAGGCTCACTGGAGAGCCTCGGGACAGCGCATGATAATTTGGATTCGATACCGGCTTCAAGCGCGCACCGGGCGAGCAAAAGACATGATCTCCAGCTCCGGCGTTCTCGATCGCTTGCGAGCTTATCTGTTTTCAGGCGGCTATGTCCGGCGACCTCAAGCTTGCCCTAGGGCGTGTGCTTATGGTCTGCTCGGCTTGAGCAGAAAGCGAACGAGCGCTGTACTCGCAGAGGCTTGATCTGATGCCTGATCGGTTTCTGAGAGATCGCCGCGAGGCGGCATTTTTTCGGCCTGAGAAATATGAGTTGCACGGTGCGGTGATGTTGCAGTGCATGAGTCTCTTCCTGGCCCAAACGCGAAGTGCCGCTGGAGTATTAGCGGACTTATAGCGGACATCGTGAAATGGGCGTTGATGAGACCCATGAGTGAGCGACATGGGCTCGGCCAAGATGTTAGTTCCGAAATCGTGTCCTCAAGCGCCGATTGAGAAGCTGGAATGTATCAGTTCGCCCCGACAGCGAGTGGTGACCGCGTAATGGGCGTAGCGATGCGATACTGACGCGAATGTTTGATCAAATTTGCTGATGTCCACACCCCGTTACCCGCCAACGGCATGTACGTGCAGTTTGTGAATGAAAGCCGAATGCCATACAATTTCCGATGGAAGTAGACTGCATGGAGGTACGACAACGGTTTAGTACAGGAGGACACCCCGATGGCAGTAATTTCGACGCTTGTAGATGTAACAGCCGGCCAAAGCTCAAACGGCGACCGTGTTGTCAGTCCCGGCGAGTTAATAGTTTTCAACGGCGGAACGATCGCCGACACGGTCGTTGTCGATGGTGGAATAATGATAATCTCAGCGGGCGGCTCGGCGACCGACACGACGCTGCAAGACGACGGCAGCCAATTGGACGTGTCTTCCGGCGGCAAGGCCAGCAGCACGTCAGTAACGGGTGGCACGTTTAACGTCTCTGCCGGTGGCAACGCCATAGACACGTGGGTAACCGGCGGCACGTTTAACGTCTCTGCCGGTGGCAACGCCAGAGACACGTCGGTAACCGGCGGCACGATGAACGTGTCGTCCGGTGGCACGGCCGACAGCACCTCGGTGGCCGCTGGCGGGACGATGAACGTGGCCGCAGGGGTGACGGCCAGGAACGCGTCGGTTGGCGGCGATGGTACGCTCAACGTCTCTGCCGGCGGCGTGCTCCTCCCCGCCAAGGAGCCCGCATTTGGCCTCGGCAGCGCGCTGACGATCAAAGATCCGAATGACCGGAATGTCACTGCGACAGCCACTGTGCTGTCCGGCGGCGCCA
>JBAUGC010000368.1:0-3068 GCA_049679485.1 Xanthobacteraceae bacterium | reverse complement strand
ACCCACGGGTGGACGCAACCAGCGACATGGCCATAGCCATGTTGTCCACCCCATGATCCAGTTTGATGTCGAGCCTGGAGCGGCGCAGATAGTCTTCGGTTACGGCGCGCAGCACTGCGGCTTTGTTTGAACCGCCGATGAAGATCTCGCCGAGGAATTCCCGCGGGTGAATCGTTTCGCGGCTGGTGAGGCGATGGTCGCTCGGCATCAGGACGATCAGCGGCTCGTGGTCCACCACCTCGTAGCACAGGTCGAAGTTCGACTCGACGCGCAGGAAAGCCACGTCGAGCCGGCCACGGACGAGCGCCTCGGCGAGGTCCGGCGAATAGTCGCTTGAGATCGTGACCTGGATGCTCTTCATCTCGTCGCGCAGCACATGCATGGCCCGCGGCAGCCAGTTCATCTCGTGACCGGTTTGGAAGCCGATGGCGAACGTCTTTCTTGCAGGCTGTGCGGCCCTGCGCGCCACTTCCACCGCGGCGTCGACTTGAGCCAGCGCCAGTCGGGCATGGTCGAGAAAGGCCTTGCCTGCGTCGGTCAATTGGATGCCGTGCACGCTGCGCCTCATAAGCTGGGCGCCGACCTCGTATTCGAGATCGCGCATTTGGCGGCTCAGCGAAGGTTGCGCCGTGTGCAGCCTTTTCTCAGCCGCGAGCGTCAGGCTGCCCTCCTCGGCGACCGCGATGAAATAGCGAAGGTGCCGTAGCTCCATAGCGCCTTTCCATATCTCCAAGGCATGCCCCCCAGCTTACAAAGTCTTTTTCGTGGACGCCAGGGGACACTACATGGCTTTCAACCAAAGCACCGGCGGATGGTCTCGGTCTCTGCGAGCCGCGGCCATACGGTCCAGTTCCCACGCTCTGCCGGTAGGGCAACACATAGCGAGGATTACAATGGGCAACCCAGTCGTCTTGATCACTGGCGCCTTGAGCGGCATCGGTCGCGCCGCCGCCGTCGCCTTCGCCAAGAAGGGCGCGAAGGTGGTCGTTGCCGGTCGGCGAGATGAGGCCGGCAAGGCGCTCGCTAAGGATCTGCGCTCTTTCGGTTCGGAGGCCGAGTTCTTCAACGCCGACGTCCGCAAGGAGGATGACGTCCGCGCTCTGGTCGACAAGACCGTCGCACGGTTTGGCCGTCTCGATGTCGCGGTGAACAATGCCGGCACCGCAGGCCAGGGTGGCCCGATCACGGACCAGACCGCCGAGAGCTATGCCGCGACGTTCGACACGAATGTTCTCGGCGTGATCCTGAGCATGAAGCATGAAGTGCGCGTCATGCAAGGACAGGGCAGCGGCAGCATTATCAACATCTCTTCGACCTACGGGCACGAGGGTGCGGCGGGGGCCTCTGTCTACGTCGGCGCCAAGCACGCCGTCGAAGGCATCACCAAGTCGGTGGCGCTCGAGGTCGCCAAGTCGGGAATTCGCGTGAATGCCGTCGCGCCAGGCCCCACGGACACCGGCATGCTGACCCGCTTCACCGGCACGGCGGAAAACAAGGCGGCACTGGCGGCGCAGGTTCCACTGGGTCGCCTCGGCCTCTCCGAGGAGGTCGCCGACGGCATTGTCTTCATCGCGTCGGACGAAGCCAGGTTCATCACCGGCCACGTCCTCAACGTCGACGGCGGTCACACCGCTAACTGATCATGTCCGCGCGCGTCGGCGGGCCGACGGAGATCGCGCGGGCCGCCGTGCTTCTCGCTTCCAAAACGTCGTCATTTATCACTGAAGGAGTCGACCATGAGCAATTACACTCACCAGACCGCGCCGACACAGTTTGTAGAGGCTAACGGAACCCGCTTCGCCTATCGCCGCTTCGGCAAGGCCGGGGGCGTGCCTATCATCTTCAACCTGCACTACCTGGGAACCATGGATTATTGGGACCCGGCGGTGACGGATGGCTTGGCTCGCGACCGCGAAGTGATCCTATTTGACAACGCAGGCGTTTCCAGCAGCTCCGGCGAGGTTCCGACCACGTTCGAGCAGATGGGCGCCAACGCTGTCGCCTTCAGCCGGGCACTTGGTTTGAAGAAGATGGATGTGCTCGGCTTTTCGATTGGCGGCATGGTCGCCCAGGAAATCACGCTGCAGGCGCCCGATCTGGTCCGCAAACTGATCCTGGTCGGTACCGGCCCGCGTGGCGGTCAGGGAATGGCGTCGCTGACCCAGGTAGCAAAGCGGATCTTCGGTGCCGCCTATGATCCGCCGGAGCATATGTGGCTCGCGGTTCTCTTCAGTCCGTCCGAGGCGAGCCAAGCTGCGGGATTGGAGTTCCTCAAGCGCAAGCATCTTCGTGAGAAGGGGCGCGATCCCGAGGTGAACGACAAGGTTTCGCCCGCCCAGATTGGGGCGATGGACAAGTGGGGCGTCCAGCAAGAGGGCGCCTACGACTATCTGAAGACGATCAAACAGCCAACACTCGTCGTGAACGGCAGTAACGACGTGATCATGCCCACGATCAACTCTTTCATCATGGAGCAGAACATCCCGAATGCGCAGCTCGTCATCTACCCCGACTCCAATCACGGGTCGCAGTTTCAATATCCCGAGCTGTTCGTGCGGCACGCCTCGCTATTCCTGGACGCGTGATACCAGGGCGCCACAGTCGAGGACCGCAACCATACCAGTTCACGCCAAACGGCAGACAAAGACCGTTAGAGCTTCGGGCTGGAAGCTCATTCAGAAAGTTCGGCTGACGCACGCTCCGGCGCGTGCGGCGCCGCTCTCAGGGGCACATGGAGACATTGAGAGATGAGCGAGCTGCTCGATGCCGTGATCGCCTCCCACGGTGGCTTGGGTCGCTGGAACGTCGTGCGCTCGGTCAATGTGACGTTCAACTTCTCAGGCGCGCTCCTCGACCTGAAGGGCTTTCCCGGTCATCATCGGCCGACAGCTTCGGTCGATGTAAGACAGCCGCGCGCGGTCATACAGCGGCTTGGCAGCGACCCCGACGATCGCTGGATTTTCACCAAGGACCGCGTGTGGATCGAACAGCGCGACGGGTGGGTCGTCGAGGAACGATCCGAGCCGCGCGCCGCCTTCGCCGGACACAATCGGGAGACGCCCTGGGAC
>JBAUGC010000367.1:0-1615 GCA_049679485.1 Xanthobacteraceae bacterium | reverse complement strand
GTCCTGGATCGCGCACGTCGCGGCCGTCCGCGTCGGCGGCAAGCCACTCCCGCATCGCGAATGTATCGCCGCCGGCGCGATGGAATGCGAGCCTGCCGTCGGCACCGCGCACCGCGAAGATCCGCCCGTCGGCGGCAACGAGAATGTCCGGCCGCGGCGTGCGCGCCGCAAAGATGATCGCGAGCGCGACGAAGACCACGCCGCTCCAGCGCAGCGGCGTCTTGAGCAGACAGATCAGCAGCAAGCCCGCGGTCGCCAGCAGCAGCGGCCCGGTGCCGAACGCGGAGACGCGGCCGAACGCACCCGGCAGACTTGCAACCCAGAGCGCGACCGCGTCCATCCATTCGATCCCGTAACCCATCTGCCGCCAGAACAGGGCATCGAAGCCGAACGGGATAGCGACGACGCCGAGAATGCCCATGGGCATCACCCAACCCGATACGATCGGCATGGCGAGCAAATTGGCGAGCACGCCATAGGGCGCCATGCGATGAAAGTGAAAAGCGGCGTAAGGCGTGGTGGCAAGGCCGGCGACCAGTGACGCGAGAACAAGGCTCAGCATTTCGCGCACGCCCCAAAGCGCCGCCCGCGCCCCCAGCGAAGAATCTGCGCCCGCGCGCGCCCAGGGAACGCCGCGCTCGTAGCCCGCGATCAGCGCCAGCGTCGCCGCAAACGACATCTGGAAGCTTGGGTGCACGACCGCTTCCGGCGCGAACAACAAAACGATCAGTGCGGCAATAGTCACCGTGCGCAGCGTCAAGATCGGGCGATCGAGCATGACGCCGATCAGCACAATCGCAATCATGATGAACGAGCGCTGGGTCGCGACCTCGGCGCCGGACAGCACGAGATAGAACGTGGTCACGAGAAGCGCGGCGAAGGCCGACCATTTCTTGATCGGCGCCCGGTCGGCAAGTCCCGGGATCAGCGCGAGAAGGGCGCGCACGATGAAGAACATGATGCCGGCGACCACAGCCATGTGATAGCCGGAGATCGACAGCACGTGCCCAATGCCGGATACGAACATGGCGTCGTAGACGTTGGGCGCAATCGCGTCGCGCTTGCCGGTGATCAGTGCCGAGGCGATGGAGCCGACGTCGCCCGAAAGCACCGAGCGGATACGTTGATCGATGCCGTCGCGCAGTCCCTGAATGAAAGCGTTGGCGCGCAACCGCATGCTCGCTGCGGCCGGCGGCGTGACGATCTTGATGGCGCCGTGCACAAAGCCCGAGGCGCCGATCCGCTGGAAATAGAGGTCGCGGGCGAAGTCGTAACTGCCGGGCCGCAGCGGCTGCAGCGGCGGGTTGAGCTGCGCCTTGACTTCGACGAAGGCGCCCGCCGGCGGTGTCATACCCCGGCGCACCGACAGCCGTACGCGCTCCGGCTTCCCGACCACGCGTTTACCGTCGAGCCGTTCGACCCGGACCACGAAGCGGTCAGTCTTCTGGCTCTCCTCCCGCAGTTCGACAAAGCCGGACAGCGAGACGCTGTAGGCCGGATAGCGCAGAACCGGATGGCCGATCAGCGCGGTCTTCAGCGTGGCAACGGCAAAGCCGGCGGCGATTGCGAGGAACCCGAGGCTCAGAACGAGGCCGACCGGCCGACGGCGCAGCAG
>JBAUGC010000366.1:0-3037 GCA_049679485.1 Xanthobacteraceae bacterium | reverse complement strand
ATCGCCGCGCTCCTGTGGCCAGAACACGCGCGGCACGGGCGATCCTGCCAAAAACGCCGTGCCGCGTCAGCAGAACCACCATGACCAGGATAAGGCCGATGCCGAACTGCCAGAAGGCCGGACTCAGCTTCGCCAGCTCATTCTGTAGCACCATGTAAAGCACCGCACCGACGAACGCGCCATAGAGCCAGCCGGCGCCGCCGAGAATCAGCATCATCAGGACGGCCGCGGATTGATCGAAATCGAAAACGCCGAGTGTCACGAGAGTGTTGGTTTGCGCAAAGAGCGCTCCAGCAACACCCGCAACCGCGGCGGAAATCGTAAAGGCTGCAACGAGGCGTCCATGCACGGGCGAGCCGAGCGCATCCATGCGGCCGACGTTTTCGCGAATGCCGACGAGCGCTTGCCCGAACGGCGAATAGACGACCCGGCGCACGATGAAGAATACGACCAGCAGCACGCCGAGGCAGTACAGATAAAACGTGTGGCCATAGAGATCATAGTCAAAGCGGCCGAACAGCGGCGCGATGTTGATGCCGGGAATACCGTCATAGCCGCCGGTAAAATCGCGGAACAGATTGCCGAGTTGCTGCAGCATGATGGTGGTCGACAGCGTCAGCACCAGCAGCGCCAGGCCGCGATAGCGCAACAGCAGCCATCCGGACAGGAAACCGGCAATCGCCGCAACGATTGCGGCGCAAACCAGCCCGGAGATCGGTTCGCTCCAGTGCAGATCGGTGACCAACAACGCCGCAGTGTAGGCGCCGACACCGAAGTAAGCAGCATGCCCCAGCGTGACGATGCCGGCGTAGCCAAGAATGAGATCGAGCGACAGCGCGAACAGAATCATGATCAGCGTCTGGCTGCCGAGCACCATCTGATTGGGAAAGATGAAATAGGCGGCAATCGCGAGCAGCCATGGCAGTGCCTCGGCGGCATGAAAGCGATCCCGTCGTCCCAGGAAGTCGACGGCGCGGGCGCGTTCGGCGGCGATCACGCCGCCGGCGGGAGCCGGGGCGGGGCTATTCGCGTCCATAAAGTCCTGCGGGCTTGATCAGCAGGATCAGCACGGCGACGGCGTAAATGGCAAAACTCCCGGCATCGGCAAACAGATACTTGCCGGCGGTGTCGCAAATTCCGAGCACGAGCGCGGCGGCGAGCGTTCCCCACATGCTGCCGGAGCCGCCGACGGCAACGACCAGCAGAAAAAACACCAGATAGATGACGGCGAAACTCGGCGTCAGGCCGAGGAGTTGAATGGCGAGCCCGCCGCCAAGCGCGGCCAATCCGCTGCCGACCGCGAATGTCAGCGTGAACAGGCGGTCGACGTTGATGCCGATCGATTGCGCCATGCGCCGATTGTCGACGGTAGCGCGAATCTTGGCCCCGATATTGGTACGCTCGAAGCCGTACCAGAGAATGCCAACCAGCGCGGCGCCGACGACGATGAGGAAGACCCGATAAGTCGGAAAGCTGCGCGTGCCCAAGTGCAACTCGCCGGAGAGATACGCCGGAACGTGAATGGCTTTCGGCAGCGGTCCGTAAAAATAGGTGTAGGTCGCAATCGCCATGAAGGCGAGCCCTATCGTTAGCAGCACCTGGTCGAGTTCGCTGGCACCGTAGAGCTCCGAATAGAGCGTGCGCTCAAAAATGACGCTGGCGCAGCCGACAACCAAAAACGCGATGACGAGCGAGGCGAGGAACGGAACGCCCCAGCTTGCGGTCGCGGTCATCACCAGATAACCGCC
This sequence comes from Xanthobacteraceae bacterium, assembly GCA_049679485.1. GTDB lineage: Bacteria > Pseudomonadota > Alphaproteobacteria > Rhizobiales > Xanthobacteraceae > BOG-931. The sequence continues at coordinate 1,289 of JBAUGC010000366.1, read as the reverse complement.
AGCCATGGCGAACGCGCCATGCGCCAGGTTGACGACCCCCATGAGCCCCATGGTGACCGAAAGCCCGACGGAAATGATGAACAGGAACATCGCCCAGGCCAGACCATCGAACAAAATACTGACGATGGTGTTGACCACGGGCGGCACGATTTTAACCCCGGATTCGTCCTACCCCCGCTTTGCATTGGCTCGGCGAGAGCGGACGAATATTGCCCAGCTCGCTACGAGCCGCAACGTCCCACCTTAAGAACCTTGCACTCGTCCTTCACTTGCGGGAACGTTTCCAGCACTTTGACGCCGAGCTTGCCGTCCGGCTTTTTAATCACTTCCTCGGCGTGCTCGTCCTGGATGACGTCGCGGGTTTGCGGGTCAATCATGATCGGGCCGCGCGGGCCGTCGTGCTTCCAGCCTTTGAGGGTGTCGATCACTTTGGCGCCATCGTCGAGATTGCCGTGCAAGGTGTTGATGACGTGAAAAATGGCCGCCATGGTGTCCATTCCGGCGGCCGACTCGAAATCGGGATAGGAATCTGGGCCGTATGCAGCGTGCCATGCCTTGACGAAGTCATTGTTGATGGGAGTGTCGTAATCGTCGGAGTAGCTCGACACCACGACGAGGCCGATGGCCGCATCGCTCATGTGCGCAAGCTGATAGTCCGGAATGAGGTCCATCGGGCCGATCAAACGGATGCCCGCCTGACGCATCCCAAGGTCGCCATAGGTCTTCATCACGCCGCCGGCATGCGAGCCGGACGGAACGAACACATAGAAGCAGTCGGGATGTTCGTCTTTCACCCGCTGGAAGAACGGAGTGAAGTCGGGGACCGGGCCCGGTGAGCCCATGCGCACTTCGTCGACGACTTTGCCTCCGGCCTTTTCAAAGGCAGTCTTGAAGGCGAGCATTGAATCTTGCCCTGGGGGAAAGTCGGTAAATCCGCCCGCAGCGGTCTTGCAGCCGAATTTCGTCGCCGCGTAGGTACCCATCTGATAGGCGGGGTCCCACATGCTGAAAGAGAAGCGCACGATGTAGGGCGACAGATTGGTGATCCACGCCGTGCCAGCGTTGGAGATGAGCATCGGCATCTTGGCCTGGGTCGCAAGTGGCGCGGCCGCAATCGCCGACGGCGAGAACACGAAACCGGCCAGCAGCTTTACTTTGTCGTTAGTGATCAATTCCGTGACCACGGTTCTGGCATTGGCACCGGAAGCCGGGCCTTCGTCGCGTTTGATCAATTGGATCTTATAGTCGCCGAGGTCCTTGGCGTGCAGCTTGAGATACAGGTCATACGC
>JBAUGC010000365.1:0-2302 GCA_049679485.1 Xanthobacteraceae bacterium | reverse complement strand
CGCTGCAGGCCAACTACAACGGGCTGCTGACCCAGATCAATCAGCTCGCCACCGACTCCGGCTATAACGGCGTCAACCTGCTCACGGGCGACAGTCTGACGATCGACTTCAACCCGACCGGCACCAGCTCGCTGACCATCACCGGCGTGAGCTACAACGCGGCGGGGCTCGGCCTGGACGCGATCCCCTCAGGCAACGGCCTCACGACGTTCCAGAACAATAACGTTCTCGCCACCGCGGTCACCGCCATCAACGCCGCGATCACGGACGTGCAAACCACGACCGAGACTTTCGGCACCAACGCGTCGACCATCTCAACCCGGCAAACCTTCACCAATGCCGCGATCAGCACGCTGCAGACCGGCGCCAGCAACCTGGTGGCGGCGGACCAAAATCAGGAAAGCGCCGACCTGCTCACCGAGCAGACCCAGCAACAGCTGGAAATCTCGGCACTGTCGATCGCCAACCAGGCGAACCAGTCGGTGCTCAAGCTGTTCAGCTAGTCGCCCGATTCGTTCAGATTGAAGAGTAAAGGGTTGAGTTTGATACGAGCATCTGGTGTTGTGAAGTGCCAGTTGGCCTTGGTGTTGTTGGCATTGCGGTCGTGCTCTCAGGCGGCGATTTCCTCGACGAGCGTTCGTTTGTCGGGAATGCGGCGGTCGAGGCACTGGGACGATAGGACGCCGAGTTCGGATTCCGCCAGATCGAGCCAACTGCCGTGCTTTGGGGTGTAGTGTCATTCGAAGCGCTCGACCAGTCGCCTGGCGTCAGCGGAAAGGCTTCGTAGAGTGACGCCTCCGCCCTTCCGGGCCCAAATGGTATAGCCGCGACGGCTGGTCTGTTTCGATCTCTGGCGGCTGGCGTAATTGGCGCAGTGGTTATTTTTGTCGGGGTCATGCCAGCGCAGGCGCAGCAGCCGCCATCGCGGCGAGACGCGCGCGTGATCGTGAGTGGCGAAGGCAGCGTCACGGTGCAGCCCGATTACGCCCAGATCAGGACCGGCGTAACCACCAGGGCAAAGACCGTCAAAGAAGCCACTGACGCCAACGCGAAACTGATGGCCACTATTACCGCTGCGCTGTGGGATTCGGGAATTGCACGAAAAGACATTCAGACCTCGCACTTTTCAGTCCAGCCGGTTTATGCGCCGCCGCAACCAAATACCGAACCGCAGCTCTCCGGCTTCAGCGTCTCCAATCAGCTCAGCGTAGCGATCCGTCAGATCGCCACGGTGGGCACGGTTCTCGATCGGCTAATCGCGGCCGGGGCGACCGACCTCGGCGGCGTCGAGTTTCTGCACTCCGATTTGTCCAAGGCACTCGATCAGGCTCGTGAGGCTGCGGTTGCCGATGCACGGCGCAAGGCGGAACTCTACGCGCGCGCCGCTGGCCTTGAGCTCGGAGGCGTTGCACGGATTACTGAAGATCCAAGCTTCGCTCCAACCTCGACAATGAAAGCCCTGCGCGCCGCGGGCGCGATGGCGGCACCGGTGCCGATCGCCGGCGGCGAGGACACATTACGAGTCCAGATCACCGCCGGTTCGGGACCGGCGTCTGATAGCGCGATCGGAGCGTTTCTTGCACGCTCAGGATTGATGCGCGCGGCCTTGTAGAGAAGGCGGCAGATGACATCGAGCTTCACCGCGACAAGACTGCCGGGATGCCGGACAACCGAAGGAAAGAAGGCCGAAGCGGCCCGGTTAAGACCAAGCCGCTGAGTGCCTGACTCTCGGGGGGATTCACAAATCGGCTACGGAATGATTCAAGGTGGCAAACGGAGGGGTCGTTTGCCATGGGACAGGCGATTGCAGTGCGGACGGACTTTACGGCCGGTGAGGTCCGCCGATTTGCTAAGCGTGTGAAGGATGCGGCGCAGGCACGCCGACTGCTGGCGATCGCAGCAGTGCTCGACGGCGCTTCGCGGGAAGATGCGGCCAAGATCGGCGGGATGGACCGTCAGACCTTGCGGGACTGGGTGATCCGGTTCAACGAACAAGGACCGAACGGTCTCATCAACATCCCTTCACCGGGCGTGCCACTGAAGCTGGGCAAGAAGCACCGGGCGTTTCTGGCCCGGCTCGTGGAGGAGGGTCCGATCCCAGCGGTCCACGGCGTGGTGCGCTGGCGGGCGTGCGATCTGATCATGCGGTTGCACGAGGAGTTTGGGCTCTCGGTATCGGACGACACCATCTACCGCGCCTTGAAGGACTTGGGCTTCTCGCATGTGAGCGCACGGCCGAGAGCCTACAAGCAGAATCCTGATGCCATGGAGGCGTTCAAAAAAACTTCGCCGACCGCGTGGC
>JBAUGC010000364.1:0-7684 GCA_049679485.1 Xanthobacteraceae bacterium | reverse complement strand
GCACAAGCTCGACGCTGCCGGCGCAGTTGTACCCTTTGCCTACTACGCACAGTTCGACGATGGCCCCGTAGCGCTTGGCTGGCTGCGCGCCTCGCACCGCGAGCTCGACCTGAAAAAATCGACAGATTGGCAGCCGGTCCATGCCCACACGCGCATCCAGAAAATCGCGCCCGGCGAAATCGTTCCGCTCGACATCGAAATCTGGCCGTCGGCAACGAGTTTCAGATCAGGTGAGACATTGCGCTTGAGTGTTCAAGGTACCGATATCAACCGCTATCCAAAAGACAAAGCGCCGGTCTATTTCCGCCACGAAGCCAGCGCCAATCGGGGGCGGCACATTATCCATTGCGGCGGCCAGCACGAATCCTACCTGCTGGTGCCGGTGATTTGAACGAAGGGCAATCGGCCCTGGCTGCCCACCGCTCGGCATGAGCCGTGCGGACGCGGCGACACCTGCTTCCCCGTCCCGCGACCGGTACGCTTATTTACCTTGTTCGCCGCATGTAACATTCCGGTAGTAAAATACCGCGTCTAAAGCATTGACGTCGCTCCACATATCGGGTTGATTTCATTTTCGTGACATTTATTCGTTGAGGTATTCGGTATGCGGTTAATCGGGAAGGTAGTGACTAACGCGGCACTCGCCGCGAGCGTCTTGGGCTGGGGATTGCTGGAAGCATTACCTGCCAACGCAACTACCTATGACGTGACGTTCAATGGCGGTAACTTTGACCTGTCTGCGGTGATTACGACCGCCAATAGCCTGGATGCGCTGGGTGGTTATGACATCACGGGTATTTCGGGCACGGTCACCGGACCGTCGAGCGGAGCAATTACTGGTCTCCTGAGCAACCCAAATCAGCCCAACCAGGGCACCTACTATTCCGGTAGCTACGGCTGGAATTACGACAATGTTTTGTTCTCGGGCTCGGTCCCGTTCGACAACAATGGAATACTATTCAGTTTCGGAACGGACGTCTTGGCGAACTTATATTCAGTAGGATCGTCATTCTATCTGTCCGTGGATAATCCGAGTTCCTTCTGGAATCCGGGCGACGTTGGAACGCTATCTGTCTCGGATCCGCCAGCAACCCCTCTTCCTGCCGCGCTCCCGCTTTTTGCGACGGGCCTCGGCTTGGTGGGTCTGCTCGGCTGGTACCGGAAACGGAAAGCTGCGGCGCTGTCAGCCGCTTAATGTTACGTTATTCTGACGACAAAGCCCCCGGCCAATGTGCCGGGGTTTTTCTTGATCGATTCCGGGAAGCGATGTCTCCTCAAATTAGTTGAAGCGGGCGACTAGCTCAGCTCGTTGTTGGCAGCCGGTAGGCGCGTTTGGCGGCGTTGAAGAACAGCTCCGCTTTCTCGTCGGCGCTGCAGGAAGCGGCGAGCTTCTTGAACGCATTCCACATCACGCCATAGCTGTAATAGCGTTTGTCGACCGGGAAATTGCTTTCGAACATGGCGCGCTGCACGCCGAATGCCTCGATGCAGGTTTCGACATGAGGCTTCCAGGTCTTGACCAGATCGTCGGAAGACGGCGGCACCGGCAATTTCTCAAAGCCGAAGCCGAGAAAGTGCATGCCCATGCCGCCGAGCTTGACCACGACGTTCGGGCATTGGGCGAGGTCGCGGATATTGCGCTGCCAGTCCTTGAAGACTTCTTCTCCGCGGCCGGCATAGACGCCGATGCCGAGCGGCGCGCCGATGTGATTGAGCACGATCAGCGTGTCGGGATAGCTGCGGGCGAGATCGGCAAGCTCGGGAATTTGCGTGTGGTAAAGGAGCGCATCGAAGGAAAGCTTGTAGCGGGACAGCCGCGCAAAGCCGGAGCGGAACTTGGCGTCGAGCAAGAGGCCTTTAGGAAAATCCATCGGCGTCGATTTGATCGACTTGTCCGCGTCCCACACCGAGCAATAACGAATGCCCTTGAAGCGCTCGCCGCCGGCGCGCAGATGCGCCTCAAGTACGGCGTCGACCTCGGCGCCCATAAACAGATTGGCAAAGCTGACGATGCCGGCGCAGATCCGCGCCGGACCGTAAACGCCGCTTGCGCCCATCGCCGCGATGCCGTTGACGAATTCGGTCTCGCCGATCGGCGCGAAATTCGGATCGCCGTCGGCGCGATACATCGAATCGCATTGCAGGAAGACGGTAGCGCGGACGTTGTGGCCGCCGGCATCGATGTCGGCTTTGATGTCGTGGAAGAGATAGCGCGCGCCGCCGCGCTCCCACAGATGATGATGCGGATCGATGATCGGCATGGCCGGATCGATCGGCTCTTCCCGGCGCTTGGCGAGCCAGTCCTCGCGCACGTCAAACAAGACCTTCTTCTCGGTCTCGGTCTCGCCGATCTTAACGCCCAGCACCTGCATGACTTAGCTCCTGCCGTAAAACGCATGGTACTCGTAGGTCCGCTGCATGCGGGCGCGCGCATCGCGCGCCCGGCCCGGCATGTTCGCTATCAACGAAATCACCGCCGGCGTGAAGGGACAATATAACCACATGTATCAGGGGGCGCGGGAGTGGGATGGCAAGCACCTGCACCGCCTCGAACCGCAGCGGCCGGCGCAACGCGCCGCCTCATCGCGCGATCCGCGCCGCCGCCGGCGTGTGATACCGCCCTGTCGCCGTGCCCGGAGCACGCCCCGCCGCCTTGAACGCCGCCAATAGCGCGCGTTGCAGCGCGGCAAGGTCGTAGGGTTTCTGCAGCACTTCGAAGCCCTCGCGCACCGCGTCCTGCGCGCTCGAACTATAACCGGTGGTCAGCAGCACGATGACGCGCGGAAAGCGCGAGCGCAGGAGCTTCGCCAGTTCAAGGCCGGTGAGTCCGCCGGGCATCAAAATATCGGAGAAGACAAGATCGATATCGCCGTCGCGCTCGATACGATCGAGACCCTCCTGGGCGCTTATCGCCTCCTTCACCGTGAAGCCAAGGTCGGCGAAATAACCGCGAGCAACCTCGATGACTTCGGTATTGTCCTCGACCAACAACACCGTACCCGCCGGCAGCCCGGCGGCAATGGCGGGAGCAGGCTCTTGCAGTTGCGCCGGCGCCTCGAAGCTACGCGGCAAGAACAGCGTTATCGCCGTACCGCGCTTGACCGTGCTGGTGATGGTAGCGGCGCCGCCGGATTGCCTGGCGAATCCGTAAACCTGGGAAAGCCCGAGCCCGGTGCCCTTGCCGACGTCTTTGGTGGTGAAGAACGGCTCGAACACCCGCGACAGCACATCGGGCGGAATGCCCTCCCCGGTATCCGCGATCCTGATGGCGACGAAATCGCCGCTTAGACCTTCCTCGCCGGCTTTGCCGCGCAACACAATGGGCTTGGCGGTGATGGCCAGCGTTCCGCCCGACGGCATGGCATCGCGCGCATTGAACGCGAGATTGAGCAAAGCGAGCTCAAGCTCGCTCGGGTCAACCTTGACCAGGCAGGGGCGCCGAGCCGTGAGCACGCGGATTTCAATGTCGCCGCGCAGCGAGCGGCTGAGCATGTCCTTGAGCTCCGCCAGCCACTGGGTCAAATCGATGACGCTCGGCTGCAACGTCTGCCGCCGCGAGAACGACAGCAGCTGCCGGGTCAGGCTTTCGCCACGCTGGGTGGCGCTGGTGATGGCATCGAGCAGCCGCACCTGCTTCTCGTCGCTGATATCGCGGCGCAGGCGGTGCGCACTGCCGCTTACGATCATCAGCAGGTTGTTGAAGTCGTGGGCGACGCCGCCCGTCAATTGCCCGATTGCTTCGAGCCGTTGCGCCTGCCGCAGCGCGCCCTCCGCCACTTCACGTCGGTCCAATTCCTCGTAGAGCCGCCGCGTGCGGCGCAGCGCCACCCAGAGCACAGCGACAATCAGAAGGGTGGCAGGCAGACCGAAGATCAAATGCACGGCCATGCTCGATAGCCATTCGGCGCGGAGTGCCGACGTGGTGACCCCGGCAAGCGCGTAGACCGGGAATCCCGGAAGCTTGCGAAAACCGACGCGGCGCGAAACGCCGTCGATAGCCGAATTGGCCGTATACAGGCCCTGGTCGATACCCCCGGCGATGGTGCTTCGGAACGCGCTAGCCGGACTAAGCCGCCGCGAGCGATCGCCAAGCGCTGGAAAACGCGCAAGATACGCGCCGTCGTCGCGGATCAGGGCATAGAAGCTGCCAGGTGTCCGGCCGATCAGCTGATAGAAATCCTCGAAGTAGCCCGGCCGCACGGCGACCGCGATCACGCCGTTGAACGAGCCATCGGGCGACTCTATGCGGTGCGAGAGATCGAAGAAATCGGTGCCGATACCCGGCAGGCGCGGCGCGCGCACGTCGCCGACATAGGTCCCGGAGTCGTTGTCGCGCTGAACCTCGAAATAATCGCGATCGCTGAAGTTCTTGTCGGCGGGGACCGGTGCCAACGCGCTTGTCGCTAGCGGCTGGCCATCGCGACCGATCAGCAGAATGGCCTGCAGCTGCGGCATGGTCGCGACAATGCTGGCGAGGCGTTCGTGCAGGCGCGGCTGGTCGACGCGAATGTCCTCATCCGACATGCCGCGCACGATCTCATTGACTTCCGCAAAGGTGCGATCGACTGTCTGCAGGACCTTGAGCGCCTGCTCCTGCATCACATCGAGCGAACGAACGATGCGCTCATCGGCCACGCTGTGGATGTCGCTGTAACCGGTCCAGCAGGCGTAACCGAACAGCGCCGCCGGCAAGACCACCGCGGCGACCATCATCGATTGCAGCAGGCGAGTGGCCGATTCCCGTGCGCTGCTCATATGCCAAGCCCCGGGTGGTTGAGCCAAGCTCCGGCGATCTAGCGGTAACGGAGTGTTCCATATCTTGCAGACGCAAACGAGGCCCGATTTCGCCGCGGCCGATTGCAATTTCGTGAGCACAATGCCACAGCGCGGCCCGAAAACTGCCGTATTCTACAGGCGGTTGGCCAAAATGTTGGCGCGGTCGAAATGTCGATTTTCGACAAAATGAAATCAACAAAACGAGATCAACCGCGCCACACTCACGGTGAGCGGATCATCGTCGCGCCTTAAGCAGTAATCACTCCGGCTTGAAATTCATCGCCACGCCGTTGATGCAGTAGCGCAGATGTGTCGGCGGCGGCCCATCGTCGAAGACGTGACCGAGATGACTGCCGCAGCGGCTGCAATGCACCTCGTCGCGCTCCATACCGTAGCTGTCGTCGGTTGAGGTCTCAACCGACCCCTCGACTGGATCATTGAAGCTCGGCCATCCGGTGCCGCTCTCGAATTTCTTCTTCGAGGCGAACAGCGGCTGCCCGCAGCCGGCGCAGTAAAACGTGCCGGCGCGTTTCTCGTAATTGAGCGCACAGCTTCCCGGCGGCTCGGTGCCGTGGGCGCGCATGACTCGAAACTGTTCCGGCGTAAGCAGCTTGCGCCACTCCGCCTCGGTATGGGTTACCGGATATTGTTTGGTGTCCGTGTCCATGGCTGTACGGCCCGTCTGCTGGTGGCTGGGGATAATTCCACACCGCTAAACGTAATCAACGAATGGCAAAGCGCAATCGCGCTGCCCGGCCGCTCGACATGGGCAGAGTGCGTCAGGGCAGCTTGTCGAAGCCTTCGCCAAAGCCCTTCAGGCTCATCGGGAAGCCGATGCCTTCCTCGGGCGTCTGGAAAATGATGAAGGTCGAGGTCTGGCCGTTGCGCAGCTGATCGATCAGTTTGTCGTCCATGATCACTTCGGCGACGCAGCCATTGGGCAGGCAGCGCACGAAGCCGGCCCGGCCGACGTCGTTGTTGTCGATCTTCAAGCCGAGGCCCGAAGGCAGCAACACGCCGAGCGGCGCGACGACGCGCATCAGCCGGCTCTTCTGGTCGGTGGTCTTGAGCACGATCACCGTCAGGCCGACATTGGGCCGGTCCTCCGCGGTCACGCTCTGCATCAGCGCGCATTGCTCGTTCTGCGCGCCGGGCGGCGTATCGCAGCGGATTTGCCAATCGCCGTGAACCGCGCGGACCGCGCCTTGCGCGAAAGCTTCGCCGCCGCCGGCCGAAACGACCGCAATCACGATGGCGGCGCCGCCGAGCGCCGTGGCCATTGGCCGCAGCAAGCGCCCGACTTTGCGAAAGGCCATGATCGTCTTCCTTTGGCTGCGCCCGCCGCCCCGCCGTCCGGCCCGCTTGCCGATGCGAATCAGTTACCACGGACCGGTTGCCACGCGGGCCTGCCTACATGGCGAGCCCACGCTGTCAAGGTCGATGAAAATCAAGCTATTGTGGCCGCGACAAGGAAGCGAAACCCACCGCCGCGCGGCCGGCTGACGCGCTACGGATAGACCGCGCCAAACGTTCAAGAGTGCATTGCGGTACCGCGAGTTTTGTGGTTTGACGGGCTGACCCCCGCCGATGCCCGTCAAGGACCAGACCGTGGCACAAACCCGTCGGCAGCAGGCAGCGTCGGGCCGGCGCCGTCGTGCTGCGGACACGCACTTCTTGCATGTTTCGGATCGCGCGGCGCCGCTTGGCGAAGCCCGGTGACGAGCCTGACTGAAGGAACGAGGAGCCGAGAAACGATGCCGCAGTTCTCACGCCTGAGTGCCTCTGCGCTGACCATGGGTTCTGCGATGATCATGGGCTCGCTGCTCGCGAGTGCGGGATCGGCGCTCGCCGGCGTCGGCCAGCCGTCATCCTGGCAACTCGGTCTGCAGGATGCCGCCTCCCCGGTCATGGTCGACATCGTCTGGTTTCACGACTTCCTGCTGTGGATCATCGGCGCTATTGTCCTCTTCGTCCTGGTTCTGCTTGCCGTCATCGTGCTGCGCTTCAACGCCCGCGCCAATCCGACTCCGTCCCGCACCACGCACAATTCGTTTCTCGAAGTCGCCTGGACCATCGTCCCCGTCATTATACTAGTGGCGATTGCGGTGCCCTCCTTCCGGCTGCTGTTTCTCGAGGTCGATAACCCGCAGCCAGACCTCACGGTAAAGGCGACCGGCAAGCAGTGGTTCTGGAGCTACAGCTATCCGGACAACGGCAATTTCGAATTCGACTCGCTCCTGGTCGCGGACAAGGATCTCAAGCCCGGCGAGCCGAGGCTGCTCACCGTCGACAACGACTTGGTAGTGCCCGTGAACAAGGTCGTGCACGTACTGGTCACAGGCGCCGACGTGATCCACTCGTTCGCCGTGCCGTCATTCGGCATCAAGATCGACGCCGTGCCGGGTCGCCTCAACGACACCTGGTTCAAGGCGACCAGCGAGGGTTTGTATCACGGCCAGTGTTCCGAACTGTGCGGCAAGGACCACGCCTTCATGCCAATCACGGTCAAGGTCGTCAGCGAAGCCGAATTCAACGACTGGGTCGCCAAGGAAAAGAAGAGCGCCGGTCTTGACCGCGCCCGGCCGACCACACTGGCGGCGAGCAGCGCGCCGACCCAGTAGAACAGCAGCCGATCAAGAACACGCGCCAACGCAGGACCCGACAATGGATACGATGACACACGCGGCACACGGCGACGACAACGGCCACGCCATTCCGCACGGCTGGCGCCGTTTCGTCTATTCGACGAACCACAAGGACATCGGCACGATGTACCTGGTGTTCGCGCTGATTGCCGGCCTGATTGGCGGCATCTTCTCGATCCTGATCCGCGCCGAACTGATGTTCCCCGGCCTGCAGATTTTCCACGAGACGCATTATTACGATGTCATCGTCACCGCGCACGGAT
>JBAUGC010000363.1:0-1647 GCA_049679485.1 Xanthobacteraceae bacterium | reverse complement strand
GTCATTCACGACGTCGCGCCGAACAACACTGTGTTCAACTGGCATCTTGGCGACAAGGCGGCTACGGATGCTGCGTTCAAGGCAGCCGCTCATGTCACCCAGATCGATCTCGTCAACAACCGCGTCGTGCCAGCGGCGATCGAGCCACGCGCCGCCGTCGGTGAGTATGATTCCGGCTCGGAGTCATTCACGCTGTACACCACCAGCCAGAATCCGCATGCCGCGCGGCTCGTGCTCGCCGCGTTCTGCGGGATTGCGGCGGAAAACAAACTGCGCGTGATTGCTCCTGATGTCGGGGGTGGCTTCGGCTCGAAAATCTTCATCTATGCCGAGGAGACTGTCTGCATCTGGGCCGCCAAAAAAGTCGGCCGGCCGGTGAAGTGGACCGCCGAACGCAGCGAGTCATTCCTGGTCGATGCCCACGGCCGCGATCACGTCACCCACGCGGAACTGGCACTCGATCAAACCGGCAAGATCGCCGGTCTGCGCGTCCACACCATCGCCAACATGGGCGCCTATCCATCGCTGTTCTGGTCGTCGGTCCCGACGTATCTTTATGGTCCGCTGCTGTCGGGCCAATATGCCATCCCGCAAATCTATTGCGAGGTCGACGCGGTCTATACCAACACCGCGCCGGTCGATGCCGTCCGCGGCGCCGGACGTCCGGAGGCGACCTTCGTCGTCGAACGCATTGTCGAACTCGCCGCGCGGGAGACCGGCCGCGATCCAGTCGCGTTCCGCCGCGCCAATTTCGTCAAATCGTTCCCGCATCAAACGCCGGTACTGTTCTGCTACGACGGCGGCGATTACGGCGCGAGCCTCGACAAGGCGATCGAGCTTGCCGATTACAAAGGCTTCGCCAGGCGCAAACGCGAGGCGGCGCGGCACGGCAAGCTGCGCGGCATTGGCTTCTCGACCTATATCGAAGCGTGCGGGCTGGCGCCGTCACAGGCGGTCGGCTCGCTTGGCGCGGGCGTTGGCCTCTGGGAATCCGCGGAAGTGCGAGTCAATCCGACCGGCTCGGTCGAAATCCTTACCGGCTCCCACGCCCACGGCCAGGGCCACGAGACAACCTTCGCTCAGGTGGTTGCCGAGCGGCTCGGCATCCCCATCGACAGCGTGTCGATCGTACACGGCGATACCGACAAGGTGCAGTTCGGCATGGGCACCTACGGCTCGCGCTCCGGCGCGGTCGGCATTTCAGCGATCGTCAAGGCGCTCGACAAGGTCGAAGCGAAGGCCAAGAAAGTCGCAGCCCATCTGCTCGAAGCGGCCGAAGGCGACATCGAGTTCAAGGACGGAAAATTCAGCGTCGCCGGTACCGACAAGTCCGTGCCGTGGGCCGGCGTAGCGCTCAACGCCTACATCGCCCACAAATTCTCCGGCCAGGAGCTTGAGCCTGGCCTGAAGGAGGGCGCGTTCTGGGATCCGACCAACTTCACTTTCCCCGCCGGCTGCCACATCTGCGAGGTCGAGGTCGATCCGGAGACCGGCAACACCGAGATCGTGGCCTGGACCGCGGTCGATGACTTCGGCGTAGTGATCAATCCGATGATCGTCGAGGGCCAGGTTCACGGCGGCATTGCCCACGGCGTCGGTCAGGCGTTATGCGAGAGCGCGATTTACAACAACGACGGCCAACTGGTT
>JBAUGC010000362.1:0-2285 GCA_049679485.1 Xanthobacteraceae bacterium | reverse complement strand
ACGCTGGCGATGCACTACGCCATCATTTACGTCCTGACCGATTATCAGGCCATTGTCGGCCCGAGCGCATCGGCCGGCATCAGCGTGCCGGCACCGTCGTTGGGCGGCTTCACGCTGGCCAGCGAGCGCGGCTGGTTTTACACTTTGCTTATCATCGCCGCACTGGTCGCCATGTTCGGATTAAACCTTGCGCGGAGCTATATCGGCCGCGCCTGGGTTGCCATTCGCGACCGCGACATCGCCGCCGAAACGTCGGGCATCAATGTGCCGGGCTACAAGCTGCTTGCCTTTACGATCTCGGCGGCCCTGGCGGCACTCGCCGGCAGTCTCGGCGCCTATTTCACGACAGTCGTCACCGTCGAGGAATATACGCTCGAATTGGCCATCGTTTACCTCGCCATGATCATTGTCGGGGGCATGGGATCCGTCACCGGGTCGATCCTCGGCGCCGTGTTCATCACTCTTCTGCCATTCGCTGTTCAGCGGATCTTTGAAATGCTTCCATGGGAGCTGGGTACCACGACCTTCGGTATCCAGGAGGCGGCGATCGGCGTGGCCATTATCGGCTTTTTGCTATTCGAGCCGGACGGCCTGATCGAAATCTATCGCCGCGTCGCCACCTATTTCGAACGCTGGCCGTTCCGTTACCGCGAGATCAAGGCGGGCGCGCGATGAGCGCGACTGCCGACACTGCGCCGCTGCTGGAGGTCCGCCAACTTGAAGTCGTGTATCACGACGTCGCCACCGCCGTTCAGGGCATAAGCATCGAGGTAAGGCCCGGCAGTATCGTCGCCATGATTGGCACCAACGGCGCCGGTAAAACCACGACGTTGCGTGCGATCTCGGGCTTTCTGCCAGCCGAAGACGTCGCCGTTACCGACGGCGCGATTTCATTCGCCGGCCGGTCGCTGCACGGCTTGCTGCCGCATCAAATTTCGCGGTTGGGCGTCGTTCTGGTGCCGGAACGCGAGAAGCTGTTCCAGACGCTGACCGTTCGGGAAAATCTGGAGTTCAGCCTCACGCGGATGCGGCAACCGATCCGCGATGCCGTCTATGAATACTTTCCGCGGCTCGCCGAGCGGCAAAAGCAGGTCGCCGGCTATCTCAGTGGCGGCGAGAAACAAATGCTGGCGATCGGCATGGCGCTCGTTTGCGAGCCCAAGCTTCTGCTGGTCGATGAGCTCTCGCTCGGGCTGGCGCCGATCGTCACCACCGAAATCATGAGGATCCTGCGGACGATCAATAGCAAACTCGGGCTGGCGATGCTCATCGTTGACCAAAATGCTGCCGCGGCGCTCGGCATCGCTTCTTTCGCATACGTCTTGGAGAACGGCCGCGTGGTATTCAAAGGCGGAGCCGAAAAATTGCTCCAGCATGAGGACATGAGGGAGTTCTATCTCGGCAGCGGAAAGGCTGGCGGCTACCGGGACATCCGCCAATACACCCGCAAGCGCAGGTGGTGGGGATGACGAAACAGGGTGCCAGGCTTGCCGTCGTAGACGTCGAACTGAGCTTCGGTGGCATTCACGCCCTACGATCTGTTTCGTTCGAGGCAGCGCCGTCCGAACTGGTCGCGCTCGTCGGTCCGAACGGCGCCGGCAAGACCGCCATGCTCAATTGCATCAACGGCATCTATCGTCCGCGTAGCGGCCAGATTCTGCTCGACGGCGAAAAACTCGTCGGACATCCGTTGTGCAAGATGGTGGAACTGGGCGTCGGTCGCGCTTTTCAACATGCCGAACTATTTCCGCATCTCACCGTGATGGAAAATTTGCTGATCGGCCGACACCGTTCATTTCACGCCGGTTCACTTATGTGCGGCCTTTATTTCGGCAGCGCCAGGACCGAGGAAGCGGAAGCGCGGCGCTGCATCGAGGCCATCATCGACTTCTTCGAAATCTACCGCCATCGTAACACGCCGGTGAGCATGTTACCCTATGGAATTCAGAAAATCGTCGGCGTAGCGCGGGCGCTCGCGACAGACCCGAAACTACTTCTCCTTGACGAGCCATGCACCGGGCTTATCCGTGAAGAGCGCGAAAATCTGGCGCGCTTCATCCTTCGCATCGTTCACGACCTCGGGCCGACCATCGTGTGGGTTGAGCACGACATGCAGATGGTTTTGGATCTCGCCGATCGGGTCATCGTTCTCAATCACGGCTCAAAGATTGCGGACGGGCTGCCAAGACAGGTTGCAAAGCTGCCGGATGTTGTCGTTGCGTATTTGGGGTAGAACCGTGAAAGCTGCGGTCGCTCTCGAGATACAGTCCCTGCTGCTAATACAT
>JBAUGC010000361.1:0-15217 GCA_049679485.1 Xanthobacteraceae bacterium | reverse complement strand
GTGCCCGCTTTCGGTCCTGACAACCGAATCACCGCAATGGCTGCGGGCGGCCGGCCGGATGACAGGGCAAAGATGGTGGACCGATCCGGCATATCGTGCGTTGCCGCTCATTAGGCGCTTCCGCGCTTCGCCCCGTGCGGGCTACTTGCTACGGTGCGCTCATGTCAACGCCGGCGCCAGGATCCTCAGCCCATCAAAATCGTCTCGCTCACGAGACCAGCCCCTATCTGCTTCAGCACAAGACCAACCCGGTCGATTGGTGGCCATGGGGACCCGAAGCGCTGGCGGAGGCGAAGCAGAGCCACAGGCCGATCCTGCTGTCGGTCGGCTATGCGTCCTGCCACTGGTGCCACGTGATGGCGCACGAGAGTTTTGAGGACAGCGCCACCGCAGAGGTGATGAACGAGCTCTTCGTCAATATCAAAGTCGATCGCGAAGAGCGGCCGGATATCGACCAGATCTATATGGCGGCGCTGCATCACCTCGGTGAGCACGGCGGCTGGCCGCTCACTATGTTCCTCACTCCTGATGGCGAACCGATCTGGGGCGGCACGTATTTTCCCAACAGCTCGCGCTACGGTAAGCCGGCTTTCGTCGACGTGCTCCGCGAGATCGCACGGCTGTTCCGCGATGAGCCGCAGAAGATCGAACAGAACCGCGCCGCCTTGATGGAACGGCTGACGGCCGCCGCGCACCCCGCCGGCGCCGCCACGTTCGGTCGCGCCGAACTCGACAATGCCGCCCGCCAGCTCGGCGGCATTATCGACCCGGTCAACGGCGGCACCCGCGGCGCGCCGAAATTCCCGCAAACAGCATTATTCGAACTGCTATGGCGCGCCGGGCTACGCATCGGCGAAGCGCGTTACTTCGCGGCCGTCGACATCACGCTGCACCACATTTGCGAGGGCGGCATTTACGATCATCTCGGCGGCGGCTTCTCCCGCTATTCGGTCGACGAACGGTGGCTGGTGCCGCATTTCGAAAAAATGCTCTACGACAATGCGCAGCTTCTCGAACTCTTGGCGATCGCGTATCAGCGCGGCGGCAACGCGCTTTATCGGCAGCGCGCCGAAGAAACCGTCGCATGGCTTCGGCGCGAAATGACGACGGGCGAGGGCGCGTTCTCCGCCTCGCTCGACGCCGACTCCGAAGGCGAGGAGGGCAAATTCTATGTCTGGTCCTATGCCGAGGTCATCCGGCAGCTCGGTCTCGAAGACGGCGAGTTTTTCGCACATCACTATGACGTCACGCCCGCCGGCAATTTCGAAGGCCACACCATCCTCAACCGGCTGAAGCCGCAACCGCGCAGCGCGACTGACGAGGCGCGACTGGCGGCTTTGCGTGAAAAGCTCCTCGCGGTGCGTGCGGAACGCGTGCGTCCCGGCCTCGACGATAAAGTGCTCGCTGACTGGAACGGGCTGATGATCGCCGCGCTGGTCAATGCGGGGCTATTACTCGAACAGCCGTCCTGGATCGGGTTGGCTCAACGTGCCTTCGATTTCATCGCACAGGCGATGACCCGCGGCGATCGGCTCGGCCATTCCTGGCGAGACGGCAAGCTCAAATTCCCCGGCCTCGCCTCCGATTTCGCTGCCATGATCCGCGCCGCGCTGGCGCTCTATGAGGCGACCGGACGGCAGTCCTATCTCGATCGGGCGCTTGAGTGGCAACGCGCGCTCGATCGCGATTACGCCGATGCTGCGACCGGAACCTACTATCTCACCGCCGCCGACGCGGAAGGACTTGTGATCCGCCCCGCCGCGACGACCGACGAAGCGACCCCCAATCACAATGCGGTCGCGGCGCAAAATCTGGTCCGCCTCGCGCTGTTGGCGGGAGACGATCGATGGCTGCAGAAGGCCGATCGCTTGATTGCCGCCCTTGCCCCACAGGCCGTTGAAAATCTTTACATGCACATGGCGCTCCTTAATGCCATCGACTTCCGGCAGCGAGCCGCCCAAATCGTGGTGACCGGGGAGGGGTCAGGCGCCGAGGCTTTGCTCGACGCTGCCCGCCGGCTACCGCCACTCGACCGCGTCGTGCTGCATGCCGCGGCCGCCGGCACGCTCCCACCATCTCACCCAGCGCGAGACAAGATCGCTGCTGCGCCAGAGCCGCAGGCATTCGTTTGTGTCGGTGAGACATGTTCGCTCCCGCTGAGCGATCCCGCCGGCCTCAATGCCGCCATCGATGCGGTGCGACATTCTTGACGCTGCCATCCATTCGTGAGTGTTTTGTGCTTAATGCAGGCCGGGGCACGGCAAAGGAGACCCACTCATGCGAAACGGGATCATCTTGGCGGTAGCCCTGACCGTACTTTCGGCAAGCGGCGCGCGGGCCGACCAGTGGTGCGGCTATGCCAGCCACAAAGACGCCGTGGTCCAGTGCGGCTATACGACCGCGTCCGACTGTCAAACGGCCGTCGGCAAAGGCGGGATGTGTTTTGTCGACCCCGACTTGGCGCTCGACACGAAGCGCGCCGATCCCGAAGCGACACCATTTTCTGCCAACCCAAACTGAGCAGAACCGCGGCGTGCCATCGCATTGAACGGGTCCTCAATGGCTGACCTGTCGCAGTGGCTCGCGCAATTCGGACTGGAGCCATTGGCCGGCGTGTTGGCCGACAACGACGTCGATCTCGACATCCTTCCGGACTTGACCGAACAAGATTTTGAGAAGCTCGGGATTTCGCTCGGTCAGCGGCGGAAGCTTCTCAAGGCCATCGCCACGCTGCGCGACAACTCTAGGATCGCCCCCGGCAATCCGGAACGGCAGCCGGTAAATCCCGCTCCGACTGCGCCGGCACCCGAAGCCGAGCGTCGACAGGTCACGGTGCTGTTCAGCGACCTCGTCGGCTCAACAGCACTTGCCACCGCGCTCGATCCCGAGGATTTGAGCCGCCTGATCAAACGTTATCAGGATGCCTGTGCCGGCGCTGTTGCCCGCTTCGACGGTTATATCGCCAAATTCATGGGCGACGGCGTCCTTGCCTATTTCGGTTATCCGCAAGCGCATGAAGACGCGGCCGAACGCTCGGTCCGCGCCGCGCTCGCGATCGTCGACACGGTGCGGCAGATCGAGCGGTCGGGTGGCGTTCCACTGCAGACCCGGATCGGCATCGCAACCGGCGTTGTCGTGGTCGGCGACATTGTCGGCAGCGGCGCCGCGCGCGAAGAATCGATCGTCGGAGAAACACCGAACCTCGCCGCCCGTCTGCAAACATTGGCTGAACCCAATACCGTAGTGATCAGCGAGGCCACCTGCCGCCTGCTTGCCCGCGGCTTCGACTACCAAAGTCTGGGCGAGCATGAGCTCAAGGGATTTGCCAAGCCGATCCCGGCCTGGCGCGTCTTAAAAGAGGCGCCAGTCGCCAGCCGCTTTGCGGCGGCGCGCGCCGTCGGTCTCAGCCCTTTCGTCGGCCGGACCCAGGAAATGGGCTTGTTGCTCGATCGCTGGCATCTGGCGCAGCAGGGCGAGGGACAAGCGATCGTCCTCACCGCCGAAGCCGGAATGGGCAAGTCGCGGTTGGTCGAGGCGTTGTTCGAGCGCCTCGGCGCCGAATCGCATCGGCGCGTTGTGCTGCAATGCTCGCCGTATCACAGCAATACGGCGTTCTATCCGGCGATGCGCCAGATCGAGCATGCCGCCGGTTTTGCGCTTGAAGATTCAGTTGCGCAAAAACTCGACAAGCTCGATGCCTTCCTTGCCCGGACCGGAAGCCCGGCGATTCCTACCGCTCCCTTGCTCGCCGATTTGCTCTCGTTACCGTCCGACGGCCGCTACGCGGCGGTCGATCTCACGCCGGCGCAGCGCAAGAGTGCGACAATCTCAGCGCTGGTCGATCATCTTATGGGACTTTGCGCGAGCGAACCGGTGCTTCTCGTCCTGGAGGACGCGCATTGGATCGATCCGACGACGCAAGAATTGCTGACGCATCTCATCGATTCGATCGAATCGGCTCGTGTCCTCGCCATCGTCACGGCACGGCCGGAATTCGCATCACCCTGGGCGGGGCGG
The DNA here is from genome assembly GCA_049679485.1 of Xanthobacteraceae bacterium. Classification (GTDB taxonomy): domain Bacteria; phylum Pseudomonadota; class Alphaproteobacteria; order Rhizobiales; family Xanthobacteraceae; genus BOG-931. Next base: position 11,200 of record JBAUGC010000361.1, on the reverse strand, counting down.
GATCATGTTGCCTCGCTCGCGCTGAGCCGACTCGGCAAGACACAATGCGCCGAGATTGTCGCCGGTATTGCCGCAGCGCAATCGATGACGGCGGATTTAGTGGAAGAGATTCTCGCGAAGACCGACGGTGTGCCCTTGTTTGTTGAAGAACTGACGAGAGCGGTCTCCGAATCGCAAACACCGAATCGACTCGCCGTTCCGGCCACTTTGCAGGATTCGCTGATGGCGCGGCTTGACCGGCTCGGTCCGGCCAAGGAAGTCGCACAAATCGCCGCCACCATCGGCCGACAATTTGCGCACGCCCTTTTGGCGGCCGTTGCTCCAGCCGGTCCGGGCGAACTCGATTTGGCGCTGGCGCGTCTGACCGAGGCGAGCCTCGTCTTTCCGCAAAGTCGCGCGATCGAGCCGACCTACAGTTTCAAACACGCACTTACCCGCGACGTCGCTTATGACAGCTTGCTGCGCGCCCGCCGCCGCGACCTCCACGAGCGCATCGCGCGCATACTCGAAGAGCGCTTTCCCGCACTTGCCGCCGCGGAGCCGGAAATTCTCGCGCACCACTTCAGCCGCGCCGATCTGCCAGGGCCCGCTTGCCTCTATTCCGAGCGCGCCGGCGACCGGGCTGTTGCCCATTCGGCCTATGCGGAGGCAGTCGCTCATTTCGATGCCGCGCTCATTGAAACCGACCGCATGCCGCCGGGGCGCGACCGCGATCAACGCGAACTCGCCATCCTGCTCAAACGAGGTCCGGCGGTGTTCGTCTATAAGGGCATGCAAAACCCCGAAGCGGAACTGAATTATCAGCGCGCCTACGAGACCGCGAAAAGGTTGGATGACGATGCCGCGGTGTTCAAGGCGCTGTGGGGAATGTGGCTTTGCGCCAATCTGCAGCGCCGAACGTCCGTTGCGCGCGACCGGGCCGAAGAGCTGGTCGCGCTCGCGCAACGATCAGGGAACGATGAGTTGATTCTTGAAGCCATCCATTGCCGCTGGTCGACCTCATTCTTTCGCGGCGACGTTTTGAATGCTTTGGCCGACGGTCTTGAGGGGATCAAGCACTACGATCCTGCTCGGCATAATCGGCTCGGCGCCGAATTCGGCGGCCACGATCCCGGTGTTTGTGCCAACACCAACGTCGGATTGTCGCTCGCGCAGCTTGGCCGTAACAAAGAAGCAGCCAAATCGATCGAACGCGGACTTGCGCTCGCTCGGCAGCTCAACCAGCCAACGAGCCTGGCCTTTGCGCTGACCGCCGCCATTCAGATCCAAACAATCATGGATGATCTCGCCGCCGTCCGGCATTTGGCCGTGCAGCTCCTCGAGGTCGGAGAAAAGTTCGATCTGCCACCCCAGCGCGCGGTCAGCGCATTCATATCCGGTTGGGCGAAGTTACGCGAAGGCGAATCTGCAGCTGGGCTCCAGGCCATGGAATTGGAATTCGCGCGCGTTATGAGGATGGGCTCGATACCCCAACTCTATGCCGGCCTGCTGGCCGCCGCCCGGCTCTCGACCGGAGAGGCGGCGCATGCGCTCGAGCCGCTTGACGCTATTCTGCCGACATTCACCGAGCCCGGCGTCGGCGTCTATCTCCCTGAGCTTCATCGCCTGCGCGGCGAATGTCTGCTTCGTCTCGATTCGTCGCGGATCGACGAAGCCGTCCGGGAATTTCAATCGGCCATTGCCTTCGCCAAGCAACAAAGCGCGCTGCTGTTTCGGCTGCGTGCGGCCATCAGCCTGACGCGCGCCGGTAACGAGTACTTGTCGCCCCTTAAGGAAGCGGTCGGCGCATTTACGGCCGAAGCCGATTGCCCTGAACTGATTTCCGCACGTCAAATACTGGCCCAGCATTCGGGCTGATCGGCGCGCTCATCGGCCGGCCGCTGCTTACGTATTCATCGAGTCGAAGAATTCAGAATTGTTCTTGGTGTTGCGCAGCTTGTCGAGCAGGAAGTCGATGGCGTCCATGGTGCCCATCGGATTGAGGATGCGGCGCAGGACGTACATTTTCTTGAGCTGATCGGGCGGCACCAACAGCTCTTCCTTGCGGGTACCGGAGCGGGTGATGTCCATGGCCGGGAAGGTGCGCTTGTCGGCCACCTTGCGATCGAGAATGAGTTCCGAATTGCCGGTGCCCTTGAACTCTACGAAAATCACTTCGTCCATGCGGCTGCCGGTATCGATCAGCGCGGTGGCGATGATGGTAAGCGAGCCGCCTTCCTCGATGTTGCGCGCGGCGCCGAAGAAGCGCTTCGGCCGCTGCAGCGCATTGGCGTCGACGCCGCCGGTGAGCACCTTGCCGGACGATGGCACCACGGTGTTGTAAGCGCGGCCGAGCCGGGTGATCGAGTCAAGCAAGATCACCACGTCGCGGCCGTGCTCGACCAGGCGCTTGGCCTTTTCGATCACCATCTCCGCGACCTGAACGTGACGAACCGCCGGCTCGTCGAAGGTCGAAGACACGACTTCGCCCTTCACCGAACGCTGCATGTCGGTGACTTCCTCCGGCCGCTCGTCGATCAGTAGCACGATCAGATAGCATTCCGGGTGATTGTGCGTGATCGAATGCGCGATGTTCTGCAGCAGCACGGTCTTGCCGGTACGCGGCGGTGATACGATCAAAGCGCGCTGGCCCTTGCCGACCGGCGCCACAATATCGATGACGCGCGCGGAGAGATCCTTTTTGGTTGGATCCTCGTATTCCATCTTCAGCCACTCGTCGGGATAGAGCGGCGTCAGGTTGTCGAAGTTGACCTTGTGGCGCGCCTTCTCCGGGTCCTCGAAATTGAGCGAGTTGACCTTCAGCAGCGCGAAATACCGCTCGCCCTCCTTGGGGCTGCGGATGTGGCCATCGATGGTATCGCCGGTGCGCAAGCCGAACCGGCGGATTTGCGACGGCGACACGTAGATGTCGTCGGGGCCGGGCAGGTAGTTCGCCTCCGGCGAGCGCAGAAAGCCGAAGCCGTCCGGCAGCACTTCGACAACACCTTCGCCGACGATATCGGTTTCACGCGCGGAGAGCTGCTTGAGGATGCCGAACATCAGCTCCTGTTTGCGCATCGTCGAGGCGTTCTCGACTTCAAGCTCTTCGGCAAAGGAGACCAGCTCCGCCGGAGTTTTGGTTTTTAGTTCTTGGAGTTTCATTTCCCGCATGCAGGAATGTCCTATGGAAATTGGGCCAGCGGGGAGGGGGACCGAAAGCGTCGCTGGCTGAAAGAAAGAAACCGCAGGTTTTGGGCAAGAAGGAGCGTTTAAGCTCCCGACCCGATGCTTAAGCCGGCTCCATTCCGTGGAGCCAAAGACTCAAACTGCATCCGCCTACGTTCGGTGGGATGTCGCAAAGATAGGAAAAGACCGCCCTTCAGGCAAGGGGTTAGCAAAAGATTAGACAGGCTGTGCACCGTAAAACGCGTCAACGTCAAAACGGTTTCAGCACCACAAGAAGCACGATCAAGATCAACAATACTGTTGGTACTTCATTGATAATTCTATAGAATTTCTGAGAATGCCGGTTGCGGTCGGCGACAAAATCCTTCACCCAGCGGGCGAACATTCCGTGCATGCCCGAGAGCGCCAGAACCAGCACGATTTTGGCCTGCAGCCACCCGGCATCGAACCATCCATACCGAGAATCAGGCCCGAGCCAGCCCAGCGAAAGCCCAAGCACCCAGGTCGCGATCATCGCCGGATTAATGATGCCGCGGAGCAATCGGCGCTCCATGACCTTGAAGGTTTCCGATTGCACAGACCCTTTCTCCGCGGCGCAGTGATAGACGAACAAACGCGGCAGATAGAGCATCCCGGCCATCCAGGCGACGACGGCGATGATGTGAAATGCCTTGAGCAAGAGATACGCGGTCATCCGTTTTCAATCCTGCGAAGCCTGAGCGTCACGTGTGTGCAGCCGTCGCGCGGACGCGCGCCACAAGGCGCTCGACGTGCGCAATCGGCGTCTCCGGCAATACACCGTGGCCGAGATTGAAAATAAACGGGCCTCGCGAGAATGCCTCAACGATAGCATCGATCGAACGATCGAGTGCTTCCCCCCCGACCATTAGGGCGAGCGGATCGAGATTGCCCTGAATCGGTCGCCGCGACTGGATGTGATCACGCGCAAAGGCAAGCCCGATGGTCCAATCCAAGCCGATGGCATCGACCGCAGTAGCTTCAAGATACGTTCCAAGCCCCGTACCAGCACCACGCGGAAAGCCGATGATCTTCGCTCCGGGGACTTCTTTGCGCACCGCGGCTACGATGCGCGCGCAGGGCTCTACACACCATTTTTGGAATTCCCCGGCTGGCAAACTTCCCGCCCACGTATCGAAAATCTGGATTGCATCAACACCGGCAGCAAACTGCCGAACCAAATAGCCCGCCGACGCCTCGACCAAAATGTCGATCAGCTTGGCAAATTCGTGCGGAAAACGATAAGCAAACAATCGCGCCGGATGTTGATCCACAGTTCCGTGTCCCGCAATCATGTAGGTCGCCAAAGTCCACGGCGCACCGCAAAATCCGAGCAGTGTTACCGCTGGCGGCAGCTCCTGTTTCACCCGGACGATTGCCTCGTAAACCGGCTCAAGCCGACTATGGTCGACATCTCGCCGAAGTCCTTTCAGAGCTGAAGGATCCTTGATCGCATCAAGCCGCGGACCTCCACCGTCCTCGAACGATACGCGTTGGCCTAACGTATGCGGTACCACGAGGATGTCAGAGAACAGAATTGCCGCATCAAATCCGAAGCGACGGATCGGCTGTAAGGTTATCTCCGCAGCACGTTGCGGATCAAAGCAGAGATCGAGAAAGCTTTCCGCTTTCGCCCGGATCGCACGGTATTCAGGAAGATATCTTCCGGCCTGACGCATGAGCCAGATCGGCGGAATAGGTGCACACGTGCCCGCTAGAGCACCGAGCACAGGTTTATTCGCGATGACTGTCCTCACTCCCCTGTCCTAACCAAACTTAAATCTAATAGAATCTGTTGTAGTGCTTGGACGGTTGATTGGACTCATACCTTTACCTCCACACGCCATCCACGGCCTACCCACATATTACCGGTGATTCAGCCATGATTGATCTGGTTCGTTTGAGCGCTGGTATGTGGGCCTTTCCCGACAAGTTAGCGCCCGGTTCCATAGCTCCTATCCACATTTCACCGCTACTCGGCCCGAGGCTCGATTTTCTATGCCGCTCGGCACGAATGTGGACGGTTTGCATGCCGCGGCGGCTATTGTCCTTGCGTGACCACAAAAGCCGTGGCCTTCTCCCCAGTCATCGAGAGCTTATTCATTCATCCCGATGACGCTTACAGCCGGTTATTTTCACCTGCATCTGGTCTCCGACGCTACTGGAGAAACCTTGATAACGGTCGCGCGGGCCGCGGCTGCGCAATACACCAAGGTGATGCCGGTCGAGCACATTCACCCCCTGGTGCGCACCCAGAAGCAACTTGACCGCGTTCTCGCCGAAATCGAGGAATCGCCCGGTATCGTGCTTTATACGCTGCTGCAGGAGAACCTGGTCGCCAAGCTTGAGGAGAAGTGCCGGTCACTTGGCTTGCCGTATCTTTCAATTCTTGGGCCGGTTCTGCATCTGTTTCAGGCTTATCTCGGCGCCGAATCGACGCACAAGGTCGGAGCTCAGCACACGCTCAATGCCGAATACTTTCGCCGCATCGATGCGCTCAACTACACCATGCTGCATGACGACGGCCAATTGACCGACGACCTGGAGGAGGCCGATGTTCTGCTGGTCGGCGTATCGCGGACCTCGAAAACGCCGACCTCGATTTATCTTGCCAACCGCGGTGTAAAGACAGCGAATGTTCCGCTGGTACCAGGCGTGCCGCCGCCTTCCGTAATCGAGCAGCTAAAGCGCCCGCTGGTCGTCGGCCTATACGCCTCACCCGAGCGGATCGTGCAAATCCGGCAGAACCGGCTCCTTGGCCTCAAAGCCCATCGCGACGACGACAAGTACATCGATCAGCAGTCGGTGGCTGAGGAAATTGCCGCTTCTCGGAGGCTCTGTGCCCGGCACAATTGGCCGCTGATTGACGTCACACGCCGATCGATTGAGGAAACCGCGGCGGCCGTTCTTGCGCTGCTGGCCGAACGGCGCCGCCAAATGGCGTCATGAGCGATGTCGCTGTGGCTTGCCTCCGACCCGCTGCTGCTGGCATCGAGAAGTACGCCACGCCGCACGCTGCTTGAAGCCGCAGGCGTTCCGGTCGAACTGCATCCGGCCGACATTGACGAGCGCGGCGTGGAGGCCGGCGCGACATCGGCGGCACCTGGCGATATCGCCGCGCTACTTGCGCGCGCCAAAGCTTCAGTCGTCGCCGGATTGCGTCCCGGACGCCTGGTCCTCGGCGCCGATCAGACCTTGGCGCTTGGCGCCAAGCGATTTGCCAAGCCGGCCGATCGCGCCGCCGCCCACAATCAGCTTCGCGCGCTATCTGGCCGTACGCATGAGCTCCACTCGGCCATTGCGTTCGTCCAGGACGGAACAGTGGCGTTCGAATATGTCGGTGCGGCGCGGCTGACGATGCGCACATTGTCCGATCAGTTTCTCGATCGCTACCTCAACACGGTCGGTGATACAGCGACGGCCAGTGTGGGCGCGTATCAGATCGAAGGTGTCGGCGTGCAGCTTTTTGAGCGGGTCGAAGGCGACTACTTCACCATCCTCGGATTGCCGTTGCTCGCCGCGCTCGATTTCCTTCGCCGACGCGGATGTCTCACCTCATGAGCGGTGAGCGGCCCTTTATTCTGTGCCTGACCGGCTCGCTCGGGATGGGCAAATCGCGGACTGCGCAGTTTTTTGCCGAGCTCGGCGTGCCGGTTCATGATTCCGACGCCGTCGTGCATGCGCTTTACGAGAGCGAAGCTGTGCCGGCAATCGAGAGCGCGTTTCCCGGTGTGACCGAGGGCGGGAAGGTCGACCGGACCAAGCTTGCGAAAATGGTACTCGGCGACGATGCAGCGATGGCCCGCCTGGAAGCCATCGTGCATCCGCTGGTTGCTGCCGCGCGGGACAAGTTTCTGGCCGATGTGCAGGCCCGCGGTGCGCCGGTGGCAGTGCTCGATATCCCGCTCCTGTTCGAAACCGGAGGCGAGCGCGGCTGCGACGCGGTTGTCGTGGCGTCGGCGCCGGCGGAGATCCAGCGCCGGCGTGCGTTTGAGCGGCCCGGCATGACCGAGGAGAAATTTGCCGCGATCCTGGCCAAGCAGACGCCGGATGCGGAGAAGCGGCAACGTGCCGACTTTATCGTGGACAGCTCGCAATCGTTCGACCATGCCCGCGCTCAAGTACGCGACATCCTCGGAGCCGTGACTAAAATGCGCGAACGCGCCGGTGATTCGTGACCGGGCGCGCGTCGGTAGCGACCCAAGAGCTTGAATGCGCGAGATTGTGCTTGATACCGAGACCACGGGTCTCGATCCCCTCGACGGGCATCGCCTGGTCGAGATCGGTTGCGTCGAGCTGGTCAACCGCATTCCGTCCGGGCAGACGTTTCACCGCTACTTCAATCCCGAGCGCGGCATGCCGGGGGAGGCATTCGCGGTCCACGGCCTCAGCGAGGAGTTCCTCAAAGACAAATTCTTCTTTGCGGAAGTTGCCGACGACCTGATCGCTTTTCTCGGCGACGCGCCGCTTGTCATCCACAACGCGGCCTTCGATATCGGCTTCCTCAATGCCGAGTTGGAACGTGCCGGCCGGCCGCTGATCGGGCGCGACCGCATGGTCGATACGCTGCTTATCGCCCGCCGCAAACATCCGGGCGGATCGAACCGGCTCGACGATCTCTGCGCGCGCTACGCCATCGACAATTCTCGCCGCACCAAGCATGGCGCACTGCTCGATGCCGAACTTCTGGCCGAGGTCTACGTTGAACTGATCGGCGCCCGCCAGGCGCAGCTGGTGCTGTCGCAAACTGCGATGCCGGAGCGCGCCTTCGGCGAGCCGATCATCGTGCGCGAGCGTCTGGTGCCGCTCGTCGTGGCGATCACCGACGAAGAACGCGCCGCACATCGGGTGTTCATCGCCAGCCTCGGCGAGAACGCCATCTGGCGCGACTACGTCAGCTAGGATTGAGCGGCTGTTGACGGCGGCGTGGCTTGGGCGGCCGCGAGGCGTTGCCGGTAAAGCGCGACAAAGTCGATCGGATCGAGCAGCAACGGAGCAAATCCGCCGTTGCGCACCGAAGTCGCAATGATCTCGCGCGCGAATGGAAACAATAGCCGCGGGCATTCAATCAGAACCACGGCCTGAACGCTCTCGGCCGGCACATTCTGGATGCGGAAAACGCCGGCAAAGATCAGTTCGAAGTTGAACAGCATCATGCCCTGGGCTTCGGCTTTGCCTTCGAGGCGGAGCGTAACCTCGAAGTCGGTTCCGCCACCGGGCCCGGTATTGACCGGAGCGGCGTCGACATTGACCTGGATGTTTATGCTCGGCTGCTGCGCTGCCGGCGTCATAGAACGGGGCGCGTTCGGATTTTCGAACGATAAATCCTTTACGTATTGAGCGAGGACGCCGATGTGGGGCATCGCCGCCTGCGGTTGAGGACCGCCATTCGTGGTTGACATGTTGTTACATCCCGGGGGCGCAGGCGTCGCGCTTCGCTAACACAGCCAAAGGCACTGAACAATGGCGCGGCGGTGCCGTTCATAGCGCGCGGTGCCGAAAGGCGTATCATCCCCGCACCGCTTGCCTTCGTAAGCGACCGCCCAGACCCAATATGAACGGGAACGGGCCATGCGGTTACGATGTTGGCGCGGCGGTGGTGATCGTTTAAGGTTTGGCTGGGTACGCGTATTCGGCTAACGGCTACTGGATGGTTCCCCCTGCGTGCCTACATAGAGCGGGGACCGGCTGTCTCCCGCGGATTTGCCACTTGGGAGCCGCGATTAGGATTTATCGTTCCGCCAGTCCCGACGCCGAAAGAGACGCCGAGAGAATTGAGACGTGTTCGACATTTACACCATCATCTTCCTGGCGCTCGCAGTATTCATTTTCCTGCGGCTTCGCAGCGTTTTGGGCCAGCGCACCGGCCGCGAGCGGCCGCCCTATGATCCGTATTCGACCCGTGACGCCGTGCGCAGCCCGGCGACCGACAAGGTCGTGACCTTGCCGCCACGTCCGGGCGCCGAGCCGGCACCATCTCGGCCGGTCGAGGTGACGCCGCCGGCAGTGGATCGCTGGAAGGACGTTGCCGAAACCGGGTCGAGCATCGCTTCGGGACTCGACGCCATTGTAGCAGCGGATCCGAGTTTCGACGCCAAACACTTCATCACCGGCGCCCGCGCCGCCTACGAAATGATTGTCACCGCTTTCGCCGAGGGCGATCGCAGGCAATTGCGCAACCTGCTGTCCCGTGAAGTCTTTGACGGCTTCGACGCCGCCATCACTGAGCGCGAAGGCCGCGGCGAAACTGCCGAGACGCGATTTGTTTCGATCGACGGCTCGACCATCACCGCCGCCGAGCTGCGGGCCCGGACCGCTCAGATCACGATCCGCTTCGTTTCCAAGCTCGTTTCCGCGACGCGCGACCGATCCGGCAACGTGATCGAGGGCAACGCGGAGAAAGTGACCGACGTTACCGACGTCTGGACGTTTGCGCGCGATGTCTCTTCGCGCGATCCCAACTGGAAGGTTGTGGCCACCGAAGCCGGACAGTAACGCCAATGGCGGCACGTTGTTGCGTTTGGTTCATCGCCATCGTGTTCGCTGGTGTCGCCGGTTTGACTGCGGCCTATAGCGGCCAGCAATGGCCGATCAAATTCCCGGATACGCAATATGAGCCGGTAGAGTGGAGCGATCTTGACAGCTGGGCGGACGACGATCACGCCACGGCGTTTGCATCATTTCTCGATAGTTGCCGCGCGCTGAAACACCGGCAGCCCGGCCGGGAATCCACGGTGATCAGCGAAGCGCTGAAAGCCGTGTGCGAACGCGCCGTTGCCGCCATTCCGCTCGAAGAGGACGGCGCCCGCAAATTCTTCGAGGATAATTTCCGGCCACTGCGCATCAGCAAGCTCGGCGAGACCGACGGGTTTCTCACCGGATATTACGAGCCGATCATCGAGGGCTCGCGGGTGCCGACCGGCGAGTTCACCGCGCCGCTCTACCGCCGGCCGCCCAATCTCGTGGTCTCCGGGCGGCGCAAACTCGGTGATGTGTTCCCGAGCAAAGGCGTGAAGGTCGGCCGCCGGTTCGGTCGCCGCAAGATCGTGCCGTATTACGACCGCGGCGAGATCGAGGATGGCGCGCTCGATGGCTGGCATCTGGAGATTTGCTGGGTGCGCAGCCAGGTCGACGTGCTGTTCGCCCAGATCCAAGGCTCGGCGCGCATCAGGCTGGAAGACCGCACCGTCCTGCGGCTCAACTACGATTCGCATAATGGCTGGCCCTACACGCCGGTCGGCCGCGTGTTGATCGAACGCAAGCTCGTCCCCAAGGATGAAATGACGATGCAGCGCATCCGGCAATGGATGGAAGCCAATCCGGATGCGGCCAAGGACGTGCGGCGACAGAACAAATCCTACGTCTTCTTCCGCATCACCGATCTGTCGACGGAGGATGAAGCGATCGGCGCGCAGGGTGTGCCGCTCGTACCCGGCCGCTCAATCGCGGTCGATCGTTCGCTGCACACCTATGGCACGCCGTTCTTCATTTCGGCCGATCTGCCGATCGCCAATGAGAAGGCGGGTACGAAGTTTCGCAGGCTTATGTTCGCGCAAGACACCGGCTCGGCCATCGTCGGACCGGCACGCGCCGACATCTATTTCGGCGCGGGCGACGAAGCGGCGCAGATCGCCGGCCGCATCCGCCACCGCGGCCAATTCGTCATGCTGCTGCCGCGCGAACTGGATCCGGTCGCGGCTGCGGCCGATGTACCGCTCCCGCCAGAGCGCCAAACCGGCTTCTTTGCACGATTCAATGCCACGACGATGATCGATCCGACCGCGGAGGAAGTCCCGCTTCCCGAAGTAAAACCGGCTATCGAGCCGGACCAGAGAGCAATCGCCCAGCGAAAACGATGACCCGCCGGCGTTCTTTGAGCGACGAAGAACGTGAGCTGTGGACCGGCTTCGCGCGTACCATCAAGCCATTGCCTGACGCGAAAAAGGCGACCGCTGAGCCACCGGCAAGCGGCCACGGCGGTGAACCCGCGCCAGCACCGCGCCCGGCGGCGCGTCAC
>JBAUGC010000360.1:0-2167 GCA_049679485.1 Xanthobacteraceae bacterium | reverse complement strand
CTCTATTTCACTGCGTGAATGTCGAGATTGTCGACATCCCCAGAGTAAGTGATCAACACGCCCTACCCCGCTTTTCTGACTATTCGATAGCAAGTCCCCGAGGCCCTCCAATTCACGCGTGAACCGCCGGCGGATCTAGCTTTCAGCCGCCTCCATAGGTCCCGCGCTCGAATGGAGACTTGCCATGTCCCGCCTGCCGAGGTGTTTACGCGCGTACGCGCTAGGCCTCCCATTGTTCTTGTTGTTTTTCACCAACGCTTCCGCTCACTGCTTTGTTGGCGCTAGGTTTTTCCCCGCCACGTTGACCATCGACGATCCCTGCGTGGCCGACGAGATGTCGCTGCCGACGGTCGCCTGGTCCCGGACCGGCGACATTCCCCCGGGGAGCGAATGGGACATCTCGGCGGAATTCGACAAGCGCATCACCGAGGATCTCGGGTTTGGCATCAGCGATGTTTGGTCGCAGATCCGCACACCCGGCGGCCCGACCTTGGCGGGCTTCGGCGATCTTGAAACCACGCTGCAATATCAGCTGCTCAAAGACAGTTCCCACGAGCTGGCAATGCTGCTGGGTCTGATCGTCGATTGGGCCGGTACCGGCGCCACCAACGCCGGGATAGGAACCCCTTACAGTATGCTGACTCCGACCTATTATTTCGGCGAAGGATTCGGTCAACTTCCCGACGACATAGGCTGGGCAAGGCCACTGGCGATCACCGGGCAGGTCGGATATCAGATCCCGACCACGTCCTACATCATCTCGCAGAACACATTCATTCCGCAGGTCCTGGTCTACGGCGCATCGCTGCAATACAGCATGCCGTACCTGAAATCCGAGGTCCAAGACCTTCAGCTCCCCGACTTCATCAATCATCTGATCCCGCTCGTCGAAGCGCAGCTGTTCACGCCGGTCGCCAACAATTTCGGCAATCCGTCGACCACTACCGGCACCATCAATCCGGGCGTGATCTACGTCAGCAGTTATTTCCAAGTCGGCCTTGAAGCTATGATCCCGGTCAATCGCACCAGCGGCACCGGAGTTGGCTTTCTCGGACAGTTTCATCTTTATCTCGACGACATGTTTCCCAGGACTCTCGGGCAGCCGCTCATCGGCGGCACATCCACTCCCAGCAAACCTCCGATCTAAGGAGCCATTCATGCGAACGTGCACTATCCTTCTGTCATTTCTGCTCGTGGCGCTCGGCGTCGGCGCCGCGCGCGCACACGCCTTCCTCGACCACGCAAGCCCGCTCGTGGGCGGTACGGTGGCCACCGCTCCGCACGAAGTCTCGCTCTGGTTTACGCAAAATATCGAGGCGACCTTCAGCTCCGTTGGGGTCACGGACGCCACCGGCGCCCGCGTAGACCAGGGCAAGCCGCAAATCAGCGGCAACACCATGCGTGTCGGCTTGAAAGCGCTGACGCCAGGAACCTACCGCGTCCGCTGGCACGTACTTTCGGTCGACACGCACAAAACCGAGGGCAGTTTCTCGTTCCACGTGGGTGGCAAATAGACGCTTTCCGCCAAGCAAAGCCGAGGCCGACGTGAACGACCCGCTGATTTACGCGCGCGCTGTCCATTTCGCCGCAACCATCAGCGTGGCCGGCGCGGTTTTCTTCGCGGTCTTCATCGCCGAGCCGGCCTTTCGCCAGGCGCCAGACAGCACGCGCCTGACCGTATTTGTGCGGTCGCGCCTTTGCTGGATCGCCTGGAGCGCTCTGGCCGTGACAGTCGTCTCCGGAGCTGCGTGGCTCATCCTGGTCGCACAATCGATGAGCGACAGTTCCCTTGCGGAGGCTTTCACGCCTGACGTCCTTGGGACTGTACTTCCGCAAACCGGATTCGGACGCGACTGGCTGGCACGCTTCGCGTTGGCTTGTCTCCTCGGCGGCGTCTTCATCCCGTTCTTCTCGAAGCCGGCGGGCAGATCGTTTTGGCTCAGTTGCATCGCCGTTGCATCAGCGGCTGGACTGACCGGTACGCTGGTCCGGGCCGGGCATGCCGCGGGAGGAATGGGTCTGGAGGCAGTTCTCCACCCGGCTGCCGATTTCGTGCATCTCGTTGCCGCGTCGGCATGGGTCGGAACGCTGCTGCCTCTGGCGCTGCTACTGACGGCCGTCGGACCCGACGCGGCGTCGGTCGCGCTCGCCTGCACGGCCACGGTGC
>JBAUGC010000359.1:0-8319 GCA_049679485.1 Xanthobacteraceae bacterium | reverse complement strand
TTTTTCCGCCGTCAACTTCCACAGCCAGGCGCCGAGATAGGCGGCTTGCGTCACGTCGCCGATGACGGACTTCTCGCCCCACATCTTTTTGAACGCCGGAACGAACGCCGCGTTGTTCGGATTCTTGAGCGACTGGAAGTATTTCATGCAGGCATAGGCGCCGACGATATTCTCACCGCCGATGCCGAGGATTTCGTCCTCGGTGACCGATATCGTCAGCAGCGTCTGCCTGTTGACCATGTCGATGCCGGCCGCCTTGAGCTGCTTGTAGAAGGCGACGTTGGAACCGCCGACGATGATCGCGTAGATCACGTCAGGTTTCTTCAGCTTGATTTTGTTGATCACGGTGTTGAACTCGGTACTGCCGAGCGGGAAGTATTCCTCGCCGACGACATTGAGTCCGAGCATCTTGGTGATGTGGATGCGCGCGATCTTGTTGGACGTACGCGGCCAGATGTAATCGGAGCCGAGCAGGTAGAAGGTCTTGGCTCCCTTCTCCTTGGTGACCCAGTTCAATCCGGCAAGAATCTGCTGCGTTGCTTCCTGTCCGGTATAGATGACGTTCTTCGACTGCTCGAGACCTTCGTAGAAGGTCGGATAATAGAGCATGCCGTTATATTGCTCGAATACCGGTAGCACCGCCTTGCGCGAGGCCGAAGTCCAGCAGCCGAACACGGCCGCGCACTTGTCCTGCACCAGGAGTTTCTTCGCCTTCTCGGCAAAGGTCGGCCAATCGCTGGCGCCGTCTTCCTGGATGAATTTGATTTTGCGGCCGAGCACGCCGCCCTGGGCATTGATCTGCTCGATAGCGAGTTTCTCAGCTTCGACCGATCCGGTCTCGCTGATCGCCATCGTGCCGGTAATGGAATGCAAGATACCGACCGTGACCTCGGTGTCGGTGACGGCCAGACCAGTGGTGTTCACTTGCGCAGTCGGGGGCGCCGCGGCGTACGCCAATGGCGGCAGCAACGTCGCGGCGGACAGAGTGGCCGCGCCGGCCAGAAGGCCGCGGCGGGTCGGCGTGAGGAGATTTCCAGTGCGCTTTTCCGAAGACATGCGACGCCTCGATTCAGCAATGGTTGGTGGCCATCGGTGCGAGCAGAACTCGCTCCTTGGATCGAAGACTGCGCTGATTTATTGCAGTGCAGCATACGTCGATTGACGTATATGCCTACGTTGAATGCCGTATCATAATCAAAATTAACGGGGGAAACCGGTGTTATGCGGCCAAAAGAGCAAGGTTGCCCGGTATTTGTTCTATTGCATCGCACACTGCCCGCTCTTTCGCCATTGGCGGGCCGGTGCCGGGCGTTAGACTTTGTTGGGGAGCGTGAGGCAATGCGAAAAAAGGCGATGGGCTAGGGAAGAAACTACGCACAAGGGGAGCGCGGATCGTCAGAGCGTGAATTCGAGATGGTGTAGCTCATGACTGCGCAACAACGCATCGTTCGCGTTCGGCGTAATTACAATCAGTGGGTCGCGAACCAGACGCTCGAGGATTACGCGCTTCGTTTCACCGCCAAGACCGCACGCCGATGGTCGAGCCTTCGGGTTGCCAATACCGCGATCGGAGCAGTCTCTTTCCTGGCACTGGAGGCGATCGGCGGTTCGATCACCGTCAATTATGGCTTCGTCAACAGCAGTGCCGCCATTCTGGTGGTCGGCGCGCTGATCCTGCTCACCAGCTTGCCGATAGCGTATTACGCATCCACCTACGGGGTCGACATCGATCTGCTCACGCGCGGCGCCGGCTTTGGCTATCTCGGCTCGACGATCACTTCCCTCATCTACGCCTCGTTCACCTTCCTGTTCTTCGCCATCGAAGCGGCAATCATGTCGCTCGCTTTCGAAATGTGTTTCGGCATCCCGCTTTTCCTGGGTTACGTGTTGAGCTCCTTGATCGTCATTCCGCTAGTGACGCACGGTATTACTTTCATCAGCCGTTTTCAGTTTTGGACGCAGCCGGTGTGGATCGTGCTGCATCTCATTCCTTTCTTCTACATCGCGTCGGCCGACAGCGCATCATTCGAACGCTGGACGAATTTCTCCGGATTCGCCGGCGCAGGGGGACGCTCGTTCAATCTCATCCTGTTCGGGACCGCCGCAACCGTCGTGTTCTCGCTCATCGCGCAAATCGGCGAGCAGGTGGATTTCCTGCGGTTTCTGCCGCCGCGCGGTGCGCAGGGGAAGCGTGCCTGGTGGGCCGCCTGTCTGGCGGCGGGTCCGGGCTGGATCATTCCCGGCGTGTTGAAGTTGCTCGCCGGATCGTTCCTGGCGTTCCTCGCTGTTGAGCACATGGTGCCGTTGCCGCACGCGGTCGAGCCGCCGCGAATGTATCTTGTCGCCTTTGAATACGTGTTCTCCTCGCCGCAGATGGCGCTGGCGTTTACCGGCGCATTCGTCGTCATTTCACAGCTCAAGATCAACGTAACGAACGCCTATGCGGGCTCCATCGCATGGTCGAACTTTTTCTCCCGGCTGACCCACAGCCATCCGGGTCGAGTGGTCTGGCTCGTGTTCAACGTCACCATTGCGCTCATGCTGATGGAGCTCGGCATTTTCAAGATGCTCGAACACGCGCTTGGGCTCTACTCGATCGTTGCGGTTTCGTGGGTTAGTGCGCTGGTCGCCGATCTTGTCGTCAATAAGCCGTTGGGACTGAGCCCTCCCGGGATCGAGTTCAAGCGCGCGCATCTCTACGACATCAATCCCGTGGGTGTGGGCGCCATGCTGACGGCGACAGTTGCCGGCATCGCCGCCTTCAGCGGCGTCTTTGGAGCGACTATGCAGTCGCTCTCGGCTTTCGTGGCGCTGCTCGTTGCCTTCGTCATGGCTCCCATCATTGCCTGGGCGACGGGCGGCCGATTTTATACCGCGCGCACGCCACGGCACACCTGGAACGGCCAAGATGTGATCCGTTGCTCGATTTGTGAGCACCATTTCGAGGCCGAAGATATGGCACATTGCCCGGCCTATTCCGGGCCGATCTGCTCGCTGTGTTGCTCGCTGGAGACGCGCTGCCGCGATTTCTGCAAACCGCACGGACGAATTTCGAACCAGCTCCTGGCTTCATTCGGTCAAGCGCTGCCGGAGCGGACCGTCGGACTGCTCAATACCCATGTAGGTCGCTATCTCGGGGTATTGCTGCTCTTTGTCGGCGTGATCGGCGCCGCCCTTTCGCTGGTTTATTTCCTGATTTCGCTGCAAACGGCGGGCCCGCGGGATGTGCTGGCGTCGACGTTGTGGACGGTGTTCTTCATCCTCATCATCATTGCCGGTGTGGCGGCGTGGCTGTTCGTTCTCGCGCAGGAGAGCCGCCGTGTCGCCGAGGAGGAAACGCGCCGCCAGACCGATCTGTTGATGAACGAGATCGAGGCGCACAAACGCACCGATGCCAAACTGCAGAAGGCCAAGGAGGCTGCCGAAGCGGCGAACAAGGCCAAGAGCCGCCACGTCGTCGGCCTTAGCCACGAATTACGCACGCCGCTTAACGCCATCCTTGGCTACGCCCAGCTCCTCGAGCGCGACCCGGCCATTCCGCAACCGCGCATCAATGCGCTGAAGGTCGTGCGGCGCAGCGCCGAGCATCTGTCCGGCCTGATCGACGGACTGCTCGATATCTCAAAAATCGAGGCGGGCCGATTCCATCTCAGCCGCAACGAGGTGCAACTATCGGATTTCCTCGACGAGATCGTCGCTATGTTCCGCTTGCAAGCGGCGGCCAAGGGCATCGAATTCCATGTCCGGATTGGCCGGTTGCCGGCCGTGGTGCAAACCGACGAAAACCGTTTGCGCCAGATCCTGATCAATCTTCTGTCCAACGCAATCAAGTTCACCGATACCGGGCATGTGACCTTCCAGGTCCGCTATCATCATCAGGTCGCCGAGTTTACGTTCGAAGACACCGGAGTCGGCATACATAAGGACGACCTGGAACGGATTTTCCAGCCGTTCGAGCGAGCCCGCACTGTCGGCGCCAAAGCCACGATCGGGACGGGACTGGGACTGACGATCACCAGCTTGCTCATCAAGATCATGGGCGGTGACATCAGCGTTCGCAGCGAAGTCGGAAAAGGCAGCACATTCCGCGTTAAACTCTTTCTGTCGGAAGTATCGCGTCCGCGTATCGCATCAACGATGGAACACCACGTGCGCGGCTATGCCGGGCCGCGGCAGACCGTTCTGGTGGTCGATGACAACGAAGTGCAACGCGAGCTTATCCGCGACCTGCTTGCGCCGCTGGGATTCGTGGTCATAGGCGCAGGCACCGGACGCGAATGCCTGCAACTCGTTGAGCAAACCAATCCGAACCTCATCCTGCTCGACATCGCCATGCCCGAGATGGACGGCTGGGAGGTTGCGCAGCGCCTTCGCCGCCAGCGGGGAAAGCGCGCGGCGATACTTATGCTTTCGGCCAATGCCATCGATCCGCATCACATGCTGGAAGCGGAGCGGCTCTATGACGACGCATTGATGAAGCCGGTTGACGTGCGTCAGTTGCTCAAAAAGATCCATTCGTTGGTGGACATAGAATGGCTCTACGAGACGGAGACACCATCGCCTGAGGTGCCGGCGGCGCTACCATGCGGCATTCCGAAACTTCCCGCCGGCTGCGATATCGACGAGCTGATCAATCTCGGTGAAATCGGGCATGTCACGCGGATCCTCGAACGATTGACCGAGATCGAACGCGGCTCGCCGGAATGTCGGGAGCTCGTTGCCCGGATGCGCGTGATGGTGAACGCTTTTGACTTCAAGCGATACGCATCGGCGCTGGAACAGGTTCGTGGTGCTCATGCGCAGGAGTGAGACCCGCGACATCGTGCTCGTGGTCGACGACTCGCCCGAGACGTTGCGATTGCTGACCGACGCGATCGAGGATGCCGGCATGACTGTGCTGGTTGCGCGCGAAGGCGAGCATGCGCTGTCGATTGTCGAAAAGGTCGTTCCGGATGTTATTCTCATGGACGCGCTTATGCCCGGCACCGACGGTTTTGCAACCTGCCGCAAGCTGAAACAAAACCGGACGCTCGCGCATGTGCCGATCATATTCATGACCGGGCTCACCGACACCGAGCACATCATTGAAGGGCTGGAGGCCGGCGGCGTCGACTATATCAGCAAGCCTATCGTCCCTGGCGAGCTGTTGGCGAGAATTCGCGTGCATCTCGCCAATGCCCGCATGGCGCATAGCGCCCGCACCGCGCTCGATGCGTTCGGCAGATTCCTGCTGGCGGCAAGTCACACCGGCCGCGTTCTTTGGTATACGCCGCAGGCGGCAAAACTGCTTGGCGACGCGTTCACGAATTTCGACCGGGAGGATTACGTTCTGCCGCAAGACGTCCAAGCATGGCTGCACCAATGCGCCGCCGCGCAGCGCGGTGCGGAACCGGTATCCTTCAATCTGAAGGCCCGCAATTCATCGCTCGGAATACGGCTTATCTATATAGCGCAGATCGGGCCGGACGAATATCTTCTGCGACTCCTACAAGGTGAGATCGACGACGATCGGACGTTGCTCAAGCAAAAGCTTACGGTCACCGAGCGCGAGGCGGAGGTGCTGTTGTGGATTGCGCGTGGCAAATCGAACCGCGACATCGCCGAAATTCTCGATCTTAGTCCACGCACTGTGAATAAGCATCTCGAGCAGATTTACGCCAAGCTCGGCGTTGAGAACCGCGCCTCTGCCGCCGCCCTTGCGGTCCGCACGATCGGCATACGCTGACGTCCGGCCGCGATTGGCAGGTGGTACGCACGCTCGCGCGTCATTGAACGCATTTACGGCGCCACAGCGCGAGTCCAAGGATTGATATTAATGGAGCAATCGGCTGCTTCCCACTTCACGCGGGGAGAGTGCAATTCTGGCGTGAGTCATTGAAATTGCTGGCGCTCCCTACGGGATGGATCGCGTTGCTATAGAATCAATAGCTTAGATGTAATATTAGCGGCATTAGCGGCATAAATTAGCGACATACTTCCACTGCTAATGCTACCCCAAGTTAGGGTGGCAGACTACGAATTTGATGCTGTGGACAGCTGCTCCACCGGCACGCAAGTGCATAGACGTGGGCGCTGTTGAGGTCCCACGACCGGACGACGGCATGGCGGCGTGTCAAGGATATCATGGCTGCGGCCGGGATCTCCGGAACGCCCGCGGCGCCGAAAGGTCTCCGGCGTGGATTCGGCGGCCGACGTTCCGCCCCACCTCGTGCAGCGCTGGCTCGGCTACGCTTCGCTGCGCACGACGGCGATCTATGGCGATGTGATCGGTCCCGAGGAGCACGCATTCGCAGAGCGGATGTGGAAGGCGCGGATCGACGCGCGGTCATAAGGCGTCAGCACAGGCGAGGTCTGCCGATATAGAGATTTGCTCAATCGAGTTTGGCAAAGCACGTAATCTTCAAACCGCAAATGTTGCGCGTCGGCGTTTATTTGGGCCAATCGCGGACGATATCGTAGATGGCGCTCACGAGGTCGTGTAGCTTGTCCGCTCCGGCGGCTGGCTGCGAGTTTGTCTGGACCGTGATCATAAGGTCGTTCGTCTCGAACCATACGTACAATGTACGGTAGCCAAGGGTCTCGCCTTGATAGAACCAGTGGGCGCCCGTCGATCCGAGAATGGCCTTTGCGAGACCGAGCGCAAATCCGCGTGGGTCATCGGCTGAAACGTCTGCAATCGGTTGGCCTGTCTTGGTCGACACGAGCGATAGCCACTCCGCCTGCTGCTTGGGCGGAACCACGCGCCCCTTGAGCACGGCGCGCATCCAGCGGTCCACGTCGCGCGCGTCGGCGATCGCGCCACCCGCGGCCTGTGCCCATGAGCTACTCATCCCGCGAACGTCGCGCCCCAGCAGCTCGTGATTCCAAGACCGGGTGCAGTTGGGTTGATAGTCGGCGCAGGCGGGGTTGTCGAAAGTGCCGTGCGCGAGACGGTCGATGACGGCGTCAAGATAGGCGCCATCCTCATAAAAAGTGTTGTGCAGCCCGAAGGCTTCGATCACCATTTGGTGCACGAGATCACGATACGACGGGCCGCCCGCCTTCGCAGCGATCATGCCGGCGAGGATGTAGTTGGTGTTTGAATAGGAGTAGCCGCTGCTTTCGGGCAGGTCGTGGCTCCCAGTGGGATAGGCAAGCGCGATCAAGCTCTCGGCGGAAAGGGCCCGCGTGGGCTGGTTGACCCAGATGCGGGACATGGCCTCGGTCTCTGAGTAGTTCGGAATGCCGCTCGTCATGTTGAGAAGGCGGCGGATCGTCACATCTTTCCACGACGGATATTGGGGAAGCCATTTGCCAAGAGGGTCATCGAGTGTCAGCTTGCCTTGCGCCTCAAGTTTCAGGATCAGCGCGGCCGTGAAGGATTTCGACGTGCTGCCCATCTGGAAGAGCGTACCCTGGTGCACCGGCTCGTCCTGCTGACCGCCGCCGACTGTTCCCGCGAACGCCTCGATCGCGGGACCCGTGTCTCCGAAGCTGATGTAAGCGGCGACCCCCGTCACCTTCTCCGGCGACCTGCGGTCAGCGAGCCATGTATTCAGAGCCGCCTGAATCTTGGTGATCGCCGGTGGATCGGCCTTTACGCCTGAAGCTGCGAAGATCATCAGGCCCGCTGCGGCCACCAACGCAGTGCATTTGGTGTTCAGCATGGCGTGCCTTTTGGCATGATCTGCAACATTGTACCACCCCGTCGCCCTCTCGCCACGTTGCTGCTGGGGCAGAAGCCGGCAGGGCTATGATAGCGATGGTGCTCGACCTTCGCAGAGGAGAAATCAAATGAGCACACGGCCGAAACGGCTCGTCACGCGAATGCTGTTTGCGCTGACGGTGGCCTTTGCCCCGACACTCCGGCCAGCATCGCACGCTATAGCCCAGCCCTCAGACATCGGTCAAACCGCGATACGGGCGACGCTGGCCAAATGGATGGAGGATTTCAATGCGCGGAATGTGGACGGGTCTTGCCGTCTCTTTTCCCCTGACCTCCACTACGATTACCGCGGCTCTCCCGAACGCGATTATAAGGACATGTGCGAGGGCCTTCGCCGTGCCTTGACCGACCCGACGAAGCGCTATGCCTATTCTTTGGCCGTGAAGGACGTCCTGGTCTCGGGCGATTTGGCGATCGTGCGGTTGACGTGGACGCTCACGGTTACCCAGCCCGATGCTCAGCCAGAGGTCTCAAAGGAACACGGTATCGACGTATTCAAACGACAGCCTGAGGGGACATGGAAGATCGTCAGATTCATTGCCTACGATGAACCTGGATGATGAGCGGCAGGCTCAGCGGCACTCGGTAAGTCAGGCCGCTGCACTGGATTGACG
>JBAUGC010000358.1:0-10794 GCA_049679485.1 Xanthobacteraceae bacterium | reverse complement strand
GGCCGAGGCGCCGGGGCCGTATCCTTCGAGGCGCACCTGCGGTGCGGATGACGAATGCTCGATTCCCGTGCCCCTTGCGACTATGGTGCCTGTCGGAGCAACCGTGCCGGACCGCTCATGTTCGATACGAATCATCGAAGCCTGCGTGAGCGTCTCGCCAATCGGGAGCCGCTCGGCGTGTTCTGGATGAGCACCGGCTCGCCCGCCGTGATTGAACTTGCCGCGAGCGCCAAGCCGGACGCCATCGTCCTCGACGCACAGCACGGACTGTGGAACCGGCAGACTATCGAATACACGGTAGGGGCGGCTCGTCATCTTGCTCCGGTCCTTGTGCGTACCGCCGAGAATTCTCCGATCGCAATCGGGCAGGCCCTCGATGCCGGGGCGGAAGGCGTCATCGTTCCGCTGATTGAAGACGGACGGCAGGCGGCCGCAGCGGTTTCTGCCGCCCGGTTCGCGCCTCAGGGCAGCCGATCGGCCGGTGGCGTGCGCCCACTCAGCCAGGGCTTCGTCGATTATTATACGCGAGCGAATGCCGGCACGGTCGTCGGCGTCATGATCGAGACGGAGCATGCCGTAGGCAATGCTGCGGTCATCGCTGGGACAGCAGGAATCGATTTTGTGCTGATCGGCTCCGGCGATCTCGCGATCTCGCTTGGTACTTTGCCGAAACCGGATGCCCGGCACGAAGCCGCCTGCCGTGCCGTGTTCGATGCCTGTAAGGCTTCGGACATTCCCTGCGCCATCTTCACCAACAGCGTCGATGCCGCGATGCAGCGCCGCCGCGAGGGCTATGCGCTGGTCGTTGTCGCCAACGACATCGATGTCCTCACAAATGGATTCTCTTCCGCCATGACGCGGTTCAGCGACGGGGTCCGGCTTGCGGATGATGGAGCGAGCCGGGCGGATCTGCCGCACGCAAGTCGGCGGCGCATTTCGAGGCCGTGAGCGAGGATCCATACGATGACGCAACAGACGCAGAGTCCGGCGCCGGCTATTGCCGCCTCCGCTGATCCGATCTGGTTTGCGTCTTATCCGCCGGGCATTCCCAAGAGCATCGATCCGGATGCCTATCCGTCGCTGTCGGCGATGCTGCTTGATGCCTGCACCCGCCACGCTGCGCATGCCGCGTTCGAATGCCTCGGGGTGCGGATGAGCTACGCCGAGTGGGAGCGCGTCAGCCGGGCGTTCGCGGCTTTCCTCACTGAGGAAGTAAACTGCAAGGCCGGCGACCGCGTCGCCATCATGCTGCCGAACCTGCTCGCCTATCCGGTCGCGTTTCTCGGCGCGCTGCGCGCAGGTCTGACGGTCGTCAACGTCAATCCGCGCTACACGCCGCGCGAGCTAAAGGAGCAGCTTGCGGACGCCGGCGCCACCGTGATCGTGATCATGGAGAATTTTGCCCACAAGCTCGAACCCGTGCTTGCCGAAACCCGAATCCGGCACGTCGTGGTAGCGCGGCTCGGCGATTTCATGCCGGCGCTCAAACGCACGGTGTTCAATTTCGCCAATACCTACATCCGGCGCGCGGTGCCGTCCTGGCGCTTCAAAACCTTCACAATGCTGCAAGCGGCCTGCGGTCGCCAGCCTAGCGCCCGGTTTGCGGACGCGCAGCCGCCGGCATCGTCGCCCGCCTTGTTGCAATATACCGGCGGCACCACCGGTATCCCGAAGGGAGCGATCCTCACTCACCGCAATCTGGTCGCGAACACGCTGCAATGCCGCGCCGTGATCAGGCCGTATCTGAGAGAAGAACAGGGGATCGTTCTGACGCCGCTGCCGCTCTACCACATCTTTTCGCTGACGGCGAACTTGCTTGCGTTTGCGTTGATGGGCGGACTGAGCGTGCTGGTGCCGGATCCGCGCGACATCAAGGGGCTGATCCGCACCATGCGGCGGGCGCAGGTTACGACGATGACCGGCGTGAATACGCTGTTCAATGCGCTGATCAATTCGCCGGATTTCGCCAAACTCGATTTCAGCAGGCTCAGCTTTGCCGTCGGCGGCGGCGCGGCAGTGCAAAGCGCGGTGGCGATGCGCTGGCGCGAGATCACCGGCACGGAGCTGGTGGAAGGCTACGGCCTTACCGAAGCGTCGCCGGTCGTTTGCCTCAATCCGGTGCGAAGCCCGAAGATCGGCACTGTCGGACTTCCGGTGCCATCGACCGAGGTAGTCATCCGTGACGATAACGGGCACGATCTTCCGGTCGGCGAAGCCGGCGAGATTTGCGTCCGCGGGCCGCAGGTTATGGAAGGCTATTGGCAGCGTCCTGATGAGAGCAAACTTGTTCTCACCGAAGGCGGCTGGCTGCACACCGGCGACATCGGCGCTTTCGATTCGCAGGGCTATCTGAAAATCCTCGACCGCAAGAAGGACATGGTCAATGTCTCCGGCTTCAAGGTGTTTCCCAATGAAGTGGAGGACGTCATCGCCCAGCATCCGGGGGTGCTTGAAGCGGCCGTCATTGGCGTTGCCGATCCACACACCGGGCAAGGGGTGAAGCTCTTCGTCGTCAAGCGCGATCCGGCGCTGACCGAAGTGGAGCTGACGAAATTCGCGCGTGAGCGACTGGCGGGTTACAAAGTCCCCAAGGTCATCGTGTTTGTGCACAGCTTGCCCAAGAGCAATGTCGGCAAGATTATCCGCAAAGACCTGAAGTGACGCACGTGGCTTAATGCGCCATCAGCACCGGAAGCCTGGCTTTGGCGAGAATGTGCCGGGTCGTGCCGCCGAAGATCATCTGGCGCAGCCGGCTTTGCGTATAGGCGCCCTTGACGATCAGGTCGCAGCCGAGTTCTTGCGCCTTGGCGAGGATGGTCTCGCCGGCACTGATTTTGCCGGGAGTGACCGTGATCGGCTCGGCGGCGATGCCGTTTGCCTTGAGCGAGCGCGCCATATCAACGCCACTAGGCCCCGCTACGGTCGACCCTTCGACTGTCAAGATGGTGATCCGCTCCGCGAGCCGCAGCAGCGGCATGGCAAATGCCATGGTGCGCGCCTGTTCGGTGGAGCGGTTCCAGGCGATCAGGATGTTGGTTGCGAGCGAGCGCGGCGAGTTGGGCGGGGCGATCAACACCGGACGCCCGCTTTCAAACAACGCGGATTCGAGCGTGACCATGGACGGGCTCTGCCATTCATCTTCCGGCCGCGCCAGCACGATGATGTCGAAGACCCGGCCATAGCTGCCGACAAAGTCGTGACCGCTCGGCGCGGCGGGCAGCCAGGACCATGACAGCGATGCGGCGCCTGCCTGCTCGGCGCGGCGTTGCACGCCGTGACGCTCCATGAATGAGCGGAACAGGTCTTCGGCCTGTCGCGCCATTTCCACGTCGTTTTCCTTGACCGCGACCATGGTCAAGCCGGCGTCGGGATCCATTGCCACCATGTCGGCGACCGCGGGACGGAGCGCAAAGCCCTCGATGCAACTGCCAAATTTTTGCGCAAGCGAAAGGGCGGTATCGAGCGCCGAAAGCATCGCCTCGCCGTGCTCGGCGTTATACTCCGTTGGAACGAGGACGGTTTTCATCGCGCCCGGCCGCGGTTTCGATGCTCGCCCACAATCATACTGCCGCTTCGTTCAGACCGATAGTGTGTGCGGCTCGCCATTCACCCGTTATTCCGGCCCTGCGAGCGATCATATGTCGTCGTTGCTTGATCGCCATAGCACGGAATTCTTTGCATCACCGCGGGAAACGAACCGGGCTCCCTTGACGGCGCTACGGACGGCAGGTTAGCCGCGAAGGCACTGGAGAACTTTATGGCCGTCTATACCGACGTCGCGGCAGAAGACCTCGCGCCTTTCCTTGCCGGTTACGACGTCGGTGAGCTTCTTGCCTATAAGGGCATCGCCGAAGGCGTCGAGAACTCGAATTTCCTGGTTCACACCAGCCGCGGCTATTTCATTCTTACGCTTTACGAGCGGCGCGTCGCCGAGCACGACCTGCCGTTCTTCCTGGGGCTGATGGAGCATTTGGCAAGCCGCGGTATCACCTGTCCGCAGCCGGTGAAGAACCGCGCCGGCAAGGCACTGGGCCGACTGGCCGGGCGTCCGGCAGCGATCGTCACTTTTCTCGATGGCATGTGGATTCGCCGGCCCAGCGCCACCCATAGCGCAGCTTTGGGCGAGGCGCTGGCGCGGCTTCATCTCGCCGGCGCGGATTTCACCATGCAGCGCGAGAACGCGCTTTCAGTCAGCGGTTGGCGACAGCTTTACGCCGCATGCGGGGAGCGCGCGAATTCGGTGCAGCACGACTTGAAGAATGTGCTGGCCGCCGAGCTGGATTTGCTCGAACGCGAGTGGCCACACGGTTTGCCGCAAGGCGTCATCCACGCCGATCTGTTCCCGGACAATGTTTTTTTCCTCGGCGACAAGCTCTCCGGGCTGATCGACTTTTACTTCGCCTGCACCGATACGCTCGTCTACGACGTCGCCATCTGTCTCAATGCGTGGTGTTTCGAGCCGGATCATTCCTACAACGTCACCAAGGGCCGCGCGCTGCTCACGAGCTATGCCAAGACGCGTCCGCTTTCCGCGCCGGAATGGGAGAAGCTGCCGCTGCTCGCCCGCGGCGCCGCCTTGCGCTTTCTGCTCACCCGGCTGGTCGATTGGCTCGACGTGCCGCCCGGAGCACTGGTGCGACCCAAAGACCCAATCGAGTATCTGCGCAAGCTACGCTTTCACCAAAAAGCAAAGAGTGCGCACGACTACGGAGTGATGTTGGCGTGACCGAACAGCTTCCGCACGTTGTTATTCACACCGACGGCGCCTGTTCAGGCAATCCGGGTCCAGGCGGTTGGGGGGCGATTCTCGCCTTCGGCGACCACGAGAAGGAGATAAAGGGCGGCGAGGCGCCAACCACCAACAACCGCATGGAACTGATGGCCGCGATCTCCGCGCTCGAATCGCTGAAGCGGCCGTGCCGCGTCGATCTGCACACCGACAGCCAATATCTGCGCAACGGCGTCATGTCCTGGATGTCCAACTGGAAGCGAAACGGCTGGCGCACCTCGGACAAGAAGCCGGTGAAGAACGTTGATCTGTGGAAGCGTCTCGACGCGGCGCTTGGACCGCATCAGATTCAATGGCACTGGCTGCGCGGCCACACCGGTCACGTCCAGAACGAGCGCGCCGACGTACTGGCGCGCGAGGCGATTGCCGGCATCCGCCGCGCCGGAACCGTGGTCGGTTAATCGCACTGCACATCGGGCAGCCCGACCCGAGCGCGGAAGTCGCTCAGCCGTCGCTGCTCAGGAGGTCACATCTCCTTTAGGAGATTGTCCGCGCCGGAGGTTTCGGCTTTACCGGGCGCTTCTTCGATGTTGAGCTTCTTCACGACGCCATCTTCAACCAGCATGGCGTAGCGTTTGGAGCGGATGCCGAGCCCCACGCCCGAGCCATCCATCGATAGATCGAGCGCTTTGGCGAACTCGCCGTTACCGTCTGACAAAAACTCGATCTTGCTCCCCGCACCGGTAGCCTTCTTCCAGGCGTCGAACACGAACACGTCGTTGACGCCGGTGACCGCAATGGTGTCGACGCCTTTGCTTTTGAACGCGTCGGCGTTCTTGAGAAAGCCGGGCAGGTGGTTGTTGCTGCAGGTTGGCGTAAATGCGCCGGGAACGGCGAACAGCACAACTTTTTTGCCTTTGAATACGTCTTCAGTGGTCTTCACCGCCGGGCCCTCGGGCCCCATGACGCGGAATTTGATGTCGGGCGGCAAACGGTCGCCAACCTTGATAGGCATGCTGCATATCCTCTCGTTATCCAGATAGGGTTTGTTCGCCGCCATAAATTAGCGTGCCCGGCGAATTAGTCGAGACGGGCTTGAACCTCGATGGCGTCGGTGGGCGATACCGCGGTGAACGTCAGCGTCGCGCCTTTGGCGACCGCGCCTGGGGGCAGACCGTCCAAGTCAAAGGCGAAGCGTCGCATTCCGGGTGCATCATTAGCCGCCACGCTCAGCGGTTCAGGCAGCGGCAATGCCCAATCGGACGTTGGTCCTTCGACGAACAGATCAACCGGGGCATCTTTAGGTGCGATGATCTCCACCACCACGCGCTGACGGGCTCCGGTTGTCTCGCAGCGGACCGAGCGAACGGCGAGAGTATCGGTCGCGCCAGACGCGACGCCGAGCGCAATGCGGCGCGGCACACGCGCTTCTGCTGTAACCAGGTTCGGCTCCTCGGTGCCGGCTTTGCCGGAGAGCGTGAGATGGAGGTTGGCTTCCGCCGGCACGCAGAGGCTGCCGCAGATGGCATAGCCGAGCTTGACACGGAGTAACGAGGCTTTGGCCGCATCTTTTGGGACGATCCGCAGTGGCAAGACAACATCCCCGAGATAGCCGATGGAATGGCCGCCTGCACCATCGGAAAATCGCTCCGGTGCCGGCCATAGCGCAGTGACTGATTTCACGTTCTCAGAGCCCGTGAAATCGAGTGTCGACGGGACGCCAGAATCGCCTGGATAGCGCCAATAGGTTTTCCAGCCGGGATCGAGGCGAATTTCAAGACCGGCCCGCAGCAATCTGGCTTCGCCGGACTTGATCGCCGCACCACCGATAAGCCGTGCGGCCGCATGGAGTTCCTTTTCCCAGGTGGAAGTGCTTCGCGCCGACGCCGCTGATGTGGCGCTCGCGCAAACAAGCGTCATAGTCGCAAAGGTTAGCTGGCGGGCTGAGGCGGTGCGCATCATGGTCGCTGTGTAGATCGAAGCGGGCCACACACGCTACTGACATGATTGTGACTTTGCACGTACCGGCGTAGGTTTGCTCGTGAAACTGACCGCCAACGAGTGAACGGTGCAAATTCGGCGGCCGCAACACGCCCCGGAGCCGCCTGCAATCTCGTTCCCATCACGCGCACTATCCGAGTGGATAGCGTGAACTTTTGTCACAGTCGTTCGTTTGCAAAAAAGCTTCGATCGGCTACCCTTTGGAAATGAAATTGCCGCGCGGTACGTCCGGAAAGAATCGGGGACGGGGCTATCTGGATGGCCAGATGCTCATTGCAATGCCGGCGATGCTGGACGATCGCTTTGCCCGCTCGCTGATCTATATTTGCGCGCATTCCGCCGAAGGCGCCATGGGCATCATTGTCAACCATCCCGCGCCGAACATTAATTTCTCTGACCTGCTGGTAAAACTCGATGTGATTCCGGCGGCGGACGTGATCCAACTGCCGTCCCGAGCAGGGGTGGTGAAAGTCATGCGTGGCGGGCCTGTGGAAACCGAACGCGGTTTTGTGCTGCACTCGGCCGACTTCTTTATCGAAAATTCGACGCTGCCGATCGACGACGGCATCTGTCTCACCGCCACGCTCGATATTCTCAAAGCGATCGCCCGCGGCGACGGGCCGGCCAGCGCGATCCTGGCGCTTGGCTACGCCGGTTGGGCCCCCGGCCAGCTCGAAAATGAAATCCAGGGCAATGGCTGGCTGCATTGTCCGCCGGATTCAGATCTCATCTTCGGCACCGACATCGGCAACAAATACGACAAGGCGCTGAAAAAGATCGGCATCGATCTCGGCATGCTCTCGAGCGAGGCCGGGCACGCCTGATTTTAACGCGCCATCTCTACTTTCGCATTCGGTTGCAGGAGACCGCGGGCGCGCTCGGGCGTCATCGGCTCGCCAAACACAAAGCCTTGAGCGTATTCGCACCCAAGCTGATAAAGCTCGACAGCGTCGGAGTCGGTTTCAGCACCCTCGGCGACCACATCCATGCCGAGATCGTGTGCAAGCGCGATGATCGAACGCAGAATCACCGGCCGCGTGCCTTTAGACGTTGTGCGCACGAAGGACTGATCGATCTTGATCGTATCGAATGGGAATCGCTGCAGATAGGCGAGCGAGGAATAGCCGGTGCCGAAATCGTCGAGCGCGAGCCCGGCGCCGAGTTCGCGAATCCGTTGCAGCATTTGCGCGGCGTGTTCGGGGTTCTCCATCACGACTGACTCGGTGAGTTCGAGCTTGAGTGATCCTCGCGTCAGCGGCGCGCGGGCCAGCACCGTGCGCAGGTCCTGGATCAGGTCGTGACGCAGCAATTGCCGCGACGATACGTTGACGCTGGCGAACAGCGAATCGCGCGGCCGCAGCGTGCGCTGCCAGGTGCTGAGCTGGCGCGCGGTACGTTCGAGAACGAAAAGGCCGAGCTCGACGATGAGCCCGCTCTCCTCGGCAATAGTGATGAATTCATCGGGCGACAGGCGGCCCAAGCGCGGATGATTCCAGCGCGCCAGCGCCTCGAAACCTGCGACCGCGCGATCGTCGAGCCGGACGATCGGCTGGTACAGGATTGTAATTTCATCGCGTTCGATCGCCCGCCGCAGATCGGATTCAAGCGACAGCCGATCCGACTTGCGCGCTCGCATGGCGGCTTTGAACACGTCGATGCGGTCGCCGCCGAGACGCTTGGCGTGATACATCGCGAGCTCCGCGTCTTTGAGCCTTTCCTCGGCGCGTTGCGGCTCCGAATCGCCGAGTGTCAGTCCAATCGAGCCGGTGAGAAAAATCTCCCGGTCATTGAAGGTGATCGGGGCGCGCAGGGTCCGCCGGACGGTCTCGGCAAGCGCGATAAGGCGCGAGGAGTCACGCTCCGAGAGCACGATGAGCCCGAACTGATCGCCAGACAAACGGGCCAGCGTATCCTGCGGCTTGATGAGCCGCCCGAGCCGCCGCGCCAGTGTGAGTAGAATTGAATCGGCCAGTGCCATGCCGACCGAGTCGTTGACCTGCTTGAAGCGGTCGATGTCGATCACCATTACCGTGGGACGGATCGCCGAGTCGACCTTGGCGAAGCTGAGCGCTGCTTCAAGCCGATCGAGGAACAGTTCACGGTTAGGCAGGCCGGTGAGATTGTCGTGCACGGCATCGTGCAACAGCCGTTCCTCGACCGTTTTGAATTCGGTCACGTCCGTAAGCGTGCCGACGAGCCTGATAACCTCGCCGTCGGAACCGACAACCGGGCGCGCCCGCAGCGTAAGCCAGAGATAATGACCATCGGAGGCGCGAACACGAAAATCCTGCGAGATGCGACCGCGCCGTTGCTCAACCACGCCGTCAAGTGTCGCCCGGAAGCGGTCCCGATCGAGCGGATGCAGAACTTCGAGCCAGGTTGCTGCAGCACCGTCGAGCGAGCCGGCTTTTAGACCGAGCATCGCTTCGGCCTCCGGGCTGGTAAACACCCGATCGGCGGAAACGTCCCAGTCCCAGATCATATCGCCGGCGCCGGTTAAAGCGAGTGCGCGCCGCTCGACGTCGGAGACGATACCCTGAGCCATCCCGCCGGCGAACGCGTGCTGCATCACCGTGAAGCCGATCAGCATGACAATAAGGACGAGACCGCCGAGCAACGCCGGGCCGACGATGTCGTTGGTGAGAAAGCCCAGCACCGTCAGCGCTGCGCCAAAAACCCAGACCACAAAAAGAAACCAGGTCGGGATCAGCATCACTGCGCGGTCAAAGCCGTGCGTTGAAAGATAGCCGATGAGAACGAATCCGAGCAGGGCGACAAAAAATAGCGATATCCGGGCAATGCCGGAGGCGACCTCAGGCGAGTAAAGCGCCACCGCCACAAGCGCGCCCAGAAAGGCGAGCCAGCCGACGGTAATATGCGCGTAACGCACGTGCCACCGGTTAAGGTTCAAATAAGCAAAGAGAAATACCAGCAGCGTCGCGGCGAGGATCGCTTCCCCCGAAGCCCGCCAGATGCGTTCGGCGCCTAACGATATGTCGAACACCTTGGCCCAGAAGCCAAAGTCGATGCCGATATAAATCAGAACCGCCCAGCCGAGCGCCGCGGCGGCAGGAAACATCACGCTGCCTTTGACGACAAACAGGATGGTAAGGAACAGCGCCAGCAGACCGGCGATGCCAATGACGATGCCGTGGTAGAGCGTCAGCGAGTTGATCTTGTCCTTAAAGGCATCGAGTTCCCACAAATAAAGCTGGGGCAGGTTTGGCGTGCGCAGTTCAGCAACGAAAGTGATCGCCGTGCCGGGATCGAGCGTCACGCGAAACACGTCAGCGCTTGGATTATCAAGCCGCTCAGGCGGATCGCCTGAGGACGGCGTGATGTTGACGATGCGCGAGGTGCCGAGATCGGGCCAGATTAGTCCGGACCCGACCATGCGGTAGTGCGGCGCCACGATTAGGCGGTCGATCTGCTCGTCGCCGTCGTTGGCGAGTGCGAACACCGCCCAATTGGTTCCAGCTTCCCGCGCCCGGACTTCGATGCGCCTGGCGATGCCGTCGGGCCCCGGCGCGATCGAAACTTGGACGCGGTCGCCGTCGGTGTGCTGGAACTCTACCGCGTCGGTCAGGTCGATGGCGGCTGCGTCAAGACGGACATTGACCGCCTCGACTGCTGCCGCGCTCGCGATCCCCAGCAGGGCAACAACCGCAAAGGCCACCAGCGCCGTCGCGGCGCGAACCAATGCCAAGAGACGACCTCCAAAACTCGGCCATCGGCGCACGTCGCGCTCCGACGATGAGGAACTCCCCGTTTCACAACTTAGTCGGCTTTACGCCGAATTCGCGGCCCGGTCTGATGCGGAGCGCCCGCTCCCGCCAAAGCGAGCGTCGATGATTAGCCGTTTGCATTATGCGGATGCAACTGTTTTCCCGTTTCTTTTCAAAGGGTCAGGTCTTACCGCCTTTCTTGTCGGCCATTCTTACGAGCCAACCGCGGGTGTGACAACGGCGACCGTCGTCGCTAGTTTATTTATCGAGGAACAGCGCAAATGTCCGCCATCGATCCGGACGAACTGCCGAAGAAGAAGACCACCCACGAGATCGGGC
>JBAUGC010000357.1:0-2975 GCA_049679485.1 Xanthobacteraceae bacterium | reverse complement strand
GCCCTGAAGGAGCTGATCGCTTGAAGAATGCGCTCCACCCGTCGCTGAGCCTGGTGGTTTCTTTTGAGCGCTAGCGCGAGAGAACGATTGACCTGATCGCCACGCCGAGCCTCCGAACGTCGCCTTCCGACTGGAAGCCCGGGCTCTCCAGCCTTATGCGGAGGTTGGGAACACCGGTCAGATCGGGCAGTGGAATCGTCTGTTTGATTGGCTTCTCATGTACTTTGCCATGGATCAATTCCAATCCGTTGACGAGAGCGCGAAAATTTGTTCCCCTCGCTGGCGCTATGGCCCAGAGCCAGAGGGTCAACGCCGTCGGCAACGTTGTCTGATTTAAAGCCAGCTCCAACTCCGCAATTTCGCTTGTCCAGCGCAGTGGTGCGTGATCGAACTCCTCCACCGAGTACATTCCCGATGTCACGAGTCCGAGCGGTTCTTCCACCCCGATCTCGAGTCTCTTCGGCCAGGGCCGCAACGCCACGGTGCGATCATTCCTTTTCCGCGGCCGCAAAGGCGAGAACATCGGTAGACGTGAGACGGGTCGCAGCGGCCGTGCTTGAACTTTCGTGATGAGTCGAGGCCACGCGTCGTTGCGCGAGGCCAGCAGCCGGTGCTCGCTCGTCAACATACGGCTCAGCTCGATAAGCCGCATCTCGTTGCCGAGCAGGTCGGCGGCAAGATCTGCGGCGCCGGCAGCATCGTTCAACGAGAATTGCGGAATAAGGTCTCTAAATGGGACGCCCGATAAGGCGCCGCTTGTGGCCAGCATTGGCGTGCCGTGAGTCAGGCACTGCATGACCTTCATCTTTGCACCGAATTTGTTCTCAATGGGAGCGATGAAAAGATCACTTGTAATGAACAAGTGGGTGAGTGTCCGCTCGTCGCAAGGCCCCATATACTTAATGTTATCGTGGTTCCATTCCGGCGGAACCTGGTCGGCCGCGACTCCGACGATCCGGATGCGGGCATTGGGGCAGCGCTGTGCGAGCGCAGGTGCAAACTGCTCGGCCAGCCATTTCACCGCAAAGAAATTTGGGAAATGAGCGGTATTGCCGACGAAAAAGAACTCTTGGCTTTTGCAAAAACGCCATCGGTCCGGGCTCTCATCTAATATCGGTTCCAGGATCGCGGCACGTGGGCGAACGCGGGGATCAGAGGGAATATCTCCCTGGGAAAGGACAACCACGGTATCGCTGTTGCAGTAAACCGAGC
This sequence comes from Xanthobacteraceae bacterium, assembly GCA_049679485.1. Taxonomy (GTDB): domain Bacteria; phylum Pseudomonadota; class Alphaproteobacteria; order Rhizobiales; family Xanthobacteraceae; genus BOG-931. The sequence goes on along the minus strand of JBAUGC010000357.1, from coordinate 1,763 downwards.
GCTCGAAGTGAGCGAGCCGCCACTGTGCGATAATCGAAGTGGAGACTCCCGGAAGCAGTTTTCCGAAGCGGCGCATTTGCGCGTGGAACTCGGCTTCCTTGTTGAGGGTAATGGTGATAATTCGCACCGGCATCGAAAAAACGGAGCTAACGAAGAGTGCAGACAATAGGAAGTCGATGACGACAATATCCGGCTTCAAACGCTCCACAAGCGTGCGGAATTGCCAATCGACGTCAGAGTACGCGCGCGCCTCTGATTCTAGCAAGAATGGCCATCGCCCCGCGGGAGACCAGATTCTCACGAGCTTGCTGGGCGGGGGTGCCACACGATAGTGAATTGGATGGTATCCAGTGACGATGGCGCCGACGAACTCACGTGTTCCGCTTTCCTGGTCAGCATTCCCGAAAGTGGAAACGTGCAGTTCGAGTCCTTCACAAGCCGCGAGCTGCTGGACGTGGTACCTACACACAATCGAACCGCCATTGTCGGCCTTTGCCAAAGGCACGGCGGTAAAATATAATATTTTGACTGCTTGAGCAGACTTCATCTGGACTGGCCCCGCGATCCGTGATTCCGCGCAACGGCGTCGTCAATAAGCTGCGTAGCTCTTTTCTTCGATGATTGCGCTTATCCCGCGCGAGTGGTTTCTGGTGCCGCTGTTCGTTATCGACGAAGCCGTCGAACGGATCAAGGACGGCACGATCGCCGGCTACACTTACGGTCCGAAAACTGCAGCGCTAGTGCGTGCTGGCACAGCCTGAAACTGAATGCGGTGTTTTTCAGGATCGAAACAGAATCACCATACCGTCCTCTCGTAATTGATCGCATTCTTAAACCGGATGATAATTCCCGAAGCGGTGCTGGCGAGCTTCGAAAACGTCGGCTACCAACTTGTGTGTGCTGCGACGAAGCGGAGGTTTACGCTTCGACCGTTCGTCGACGCCGCATACTTAGACTGCCGGCTTCTCATCGAAGAGCCCGTTTTGCCGAAGTGGCGAAGCCCGGCGCGACGCAGGTGGGGAAGGGAAAGTGCCTTCTGTCCATGCGTGTGGTCACTTCTCTGTGATGCTCGGGATCGTGGTGCCCATAGGTGCGTTTGATGACTTCTTCGGAAACACCGAAGTAGTCGGCGACATCGAAAGCTTTGGTACCGCGCTGCAACGCCCAACTGATCGCAGTGTGGCGCAACGTATGCGGTGTCACGTCAGGTAAGCCAGCCTCGATGGCGATTCGTCTGAAGGCTTTCGAAATTCGCTTCACTGGCTCGCCCTCCCACTCGACGATAAAATTTTTGCAGAGGCCCAGACGCTCCCAGCGGCGTATGTGGTTGAGTAGCTTGTCGGGTAACCTAGCGGACGGCTGGCGCTTGTTAGTTTCCTTTGCGCCCGGTGGACGGCGATAGAATACCCCTCTTTGGATGTCGATATAGCCACGGCCGATCGTCGGCCGAAGAGCTGCGCCGCAGATGGCGGATGAGCGTGTGCCGGTATAAAGACCGACCAAAATGAAGCGGGCGATGTGTCGCGCCACATAGCGCTTGCCGCCACATCGCGTAGCTTGCCACTTACGCCATGCTATTCGCAGCAGGGTCGCAGCTTCGGCCTCCGTTATCCACCGCTCGCGCGGCGCGGCAGCGGGCGGCATTTCTATCCTGATCGTAGGACGGATCAATTCGTCGGCGAAGTATTCGTTGATCGCCGATCGCAGGTCTGCCAATTCCCGACGCGCTGCTTGAACAGCACGGCGCATCGTAACATATTCGC
>JBAUGC010000356.1:0-18631 GCA_049679485.1 Xanthobacteraceae bacterium | reverse complement strand
CAATTCGCCGAACTATCCGCTCGCAGTCGGCGGCTTCACTTTCCCCGGCTACACCGCGTTCTATACCGTGGTCCTTAATCTCGTTATCGCCATCGTGCTGACGCCGGTGTTCAACGCCATGCGCGGCGGACCGGCGCCGGTCGACGCTACCGCCGCGGCCGATTATCGGGCGTAACAGGCTTGCATTGCCAAATTTGGACCGCTGCGCTTGCTAGAACGCAAATCGCTTCAGACTGAATCGATTGATGCTCCATTATCTTTGCTGGGGCGTGATCTTTTCGGAAAACCGGCGGCCACTTTTCCGGATCATGCTCTAACGCAGATCCGCAACGTCAACACGGCGGTCGATTTTTTCAAAGCGAATCTTCAGGCGGTCGATTCTTTCAGCGACGTCTCGTTGTGAAAGTCTGCCGGTCCCGAGCAGCTCTCCTACAATAAAGGGATCAAACACGAATGGCTTACCCGCGAACCGGCAGGGCAATTGGAAGTCACAGACGACCGGACCCGGAATTGCCGCAATCCGCGCCGTTTCCGCCTTCATGATCGAAACGCGCTGGTTCAGTTCCGCGCGGAAACCGGAGCTGACGAGGAACAAATAAGGCGCCACGTGCTGCGAGAGTAAAAATCGCACGATCAAGATGCACACGACAACCACTTGGGTACGCTCGAGCCCCCAGGATCGCAGCGTCGGTATTGCCGCCAAATCACCGAACGCCCGGCCGAGGCCAATGGCCGCCGCGACGGTCAGTTCAAATATCGCATTGTCGGCAACGCCTTCGGCCAGCGACTCCGCCATGAACGTAACCAGTGCGATTGCCATAAAGAACACGACGAACCGGCCGGCAAAGGTTTGCCAGCGGTATATCGCCCAAATGACGACTATAATCATCGCTGGCGCGATGAATTGCGTCAGGCCGATATGACCAATTCCGCGGCTGACGTGATAGACGCGCGGAAGGAACATGTCGTGAAAGAAGGCGGCACCAAACAAAGCACCGCAAACGGCAAGACCTACCCCGACTGTCCCGAGGCCGACTAAGGTTGCGCGCAGCCCGCGCCGGCGATCGTGCAAAGTCAGCCACAATAACGCCGCGGCCGGAATCGCAACCAGGCTGTGCTTGTAGAAGCCGGCGACTGCCATGAGCACGATGGCGATCATCGCGCGCTCGCTTTTCGGATGTTGCAGTATATACGCGAGGCACCAGGTCATTATCGCGAGTGCGACCAGGTGCGGGTCGTCCCTCCCGACCCAGACCGAATACCACTTCGCCATCGAGGCGAGCCACCAAACGGCGCCCAGGGTCGCCGCCAGACGCGATCCGCCCAAAGAGCGGACGCACGCCCAGACCGCAGCTGCGGCCGCGAGCGTCGCGACCAGTGACAGCGCGCGACCGATATAGAGTACGTCGATGTGCAGAACAGCCGAGAGTGCACTGACGAGATAGAATGACAAGGGCGGATAATTGTTCGAAATAAAATCATCAAGCGCGTAAAGCGGTAGCCCGGCGCGGATCGTGTCGGCGTGATAGGCGTTCCAAGCGCCGCCGTTTTCGATCTGTAAGGGCAGAAATGCGCGATAGACGGGCCAGGCAAAATACACGAATGCGAGCGCGACCAGCACAAGCATTGCCGCGAGCAGCGCAACAGAAATGCGCGGTTGGCCATCCGGATTGCGAAGCCGCATTCCGGGTCCGAACCGATCGCCCCAAGCGAACATGAAAATCGCCCCCGTGCCCGCGTTAGCCGGCCCGCATCACAGACTACCGCTAAGGACGAAGCCTTACAGCCGCGTGACCGGTACGTGCAGCAGCGCCGCCCGGCCGCCGCGGACCTCCTTGGCGCAGCGCGCGATCGCCGCCGGCACGTCGGCCGGATCGGCCACCTTTTCCGCGTAGGCGCCGAACGCTTCCGCGATCTTGGTGAACTCGACTTTGGGCGCAAGCCCGGCCTCGAACTCGTTGGCGGCATGCGCCTCGCCTTCGGGGAACACGCGCAAGGTCGATGCCTTCACCGCGCCCCAGCCGGAATTGTCGAGTACGATCGACAGGATCGGCAGCTGGTACTGCTGCGCCACCGCAAAGATCGAGGTGGGATTGTTGAAATAGAAGCTGCCGTCCCCGGCCACCTGCACCATCATGCGGTTGGGCGCCGCAACCTTGGCGCCAAGCGCCATGCCGCCCGACCAGCCGAGCCCTGCACCATTGGTGTTGAACGCGGTGTTTGGAAGCCGGCGCGGAATCTGCATCAGCACGGCGCCGGTATTGGTCACCGCTTCGTTGAAGATGATGTCCTCGTCGTCGAGCACCTTGGCAAGTTCCGCCATCAGAAAATGCGGATTGATGGTGCCGGGCTTGCCCTTGTCGGCGGCGAGTTTTGCCGTCCGCGCGCGACGCTGCTCGCGGAGCGCTTTCAGCTTATCAAGCCGCGCCGCAGCGGCAGCCTTGAACCGCGGCGTCGCCTTCGCCTTGAGCTCGGTCAGAACCTGATCGAGAATGCGGCCGGTACTGCCCTGCAGGCGCAGATTGCCCGGGAAGGTCCACATCGGCGAGCCGACCTTGAGCACATCGACGTCGATGTGCGCCCAGAATGACTTCTCGTTGGGCTGCACTTCGGCGGGGAACCACGGGACTTCGACGTCCGCGAGGATCCCGACATCCACGTCCGGCAAGGCGTCGTCAGCGGAGAAGCCGGCGAAGCATGGGCTCTCGTAGGAAATGTTGTTCTTCGAATTCGCTTCGTACACCGGAATGCCGGCGAATTCGCCGAGCTCGACGATCTTGTGCGCGGCGAGCGCCTCGGTGCCGCCATAGCCGGTGATCAGGATCGGATTTTCCGCCGCCAGCAGCCGGTCGGCGAGCGCCGCGATCAGCGCCGGATCGGCGCCGCCGCCGGCCAGCGGACCGAACCGGTCCGCGCCATAGCGATGAACCTCGTCGACGTCCCAGTGCTCGGTCAAAGTCTCGCGCTGCATCATCAGATAAACCGGGCCGCGCGGCTCGCTTTGCATGATCGAATGCGCGCGCCGCAGCGCTTCCTTGACGACGACGCCGGAGGGCAGCGTCCACTCCCACTTGGTATAAGGGCGCACCAGACTGCCCTGATCGAACGGCTCCTGCACGAAATGCACGTGCGTGTCGCGCGAGCCGACCAGTTCGCCGTGGGTCGTGTACGGCGCCTTGCCGGCCATCAACAGCACCGGCAAGCGGCTGCGATACATGTTGTGCATGCCGTTTGCGGCATTGGCGGTACCGACGTCGACGTGCACCAGCACACCCTGACCGCGCCCGGTGACCAGCGCATAGCCGGCGGCCATGTGCGTCGCGGTATTCTCGTGCGGACAGCGCACGACTTTCGGCATTTTCTCGCCGCGCTGGCGCCGATGCGCCATCTCCTCGATGATCGGCGCGTGATCGGTGCCGAGATTACAAAACAAATATTCGATGCCGACCTCGTTTAAGCCTTCGAGAAAATAATAGGCCGTGGAGAACTCGGTAACGTTGGTTTTCCGCCCGACTGATGTATCCATTGAAGTAACCGACCGTCCCTTGGTTTCAATTGCCACACTATAGCATCGGCCGACCGCGCGCGCTTCGCCTCGCCGAGCCTGCTCGCCGCTCACTATGGCACAGCCGGCAAGGATGGTCTGATGCGAAAGTTCCACCAGGGCGCGCGTTTACGACGCGACCAAATTCCTCTTTTCCGAACTATCGCCACAATGGCAAAACATGGTCACGGGCGGAACGGGGAAAGGGTCAAACATGAAATGGCAGGCATTCTTGGCCGGCGCTTTGGCGTCGGCCCTCATCACGACTGTGGCTTCGGCAGAGGTGCGGGTTACCAACGATCCGGGCGGAGAAATATCATCTTATGTCAGCAGGTTCCACGATCTGCGTCTGTCCGGCGAACGCCTGGTCATCGACGGGCCCTGCCTTTCGGCCTGCACCTTGTTTACTGCATTTCTTCCGCACAATCAGGTGTGCGTGACGCCGCGGGCGGTGCTCGGTTTCCATGCCGCATCTTATTATGACGACGCCAGGCGCTCGCTGGTGCCGACACGCGCCGGCACGCGGCTGGTGATGCGGCTCTATCCGCCGGCGATCCGGAACTGGATCGATCGGCATGGCGGGCTTACGCCGCGGATCATCGCGATGCGCGGCCGCGAACTTGCCGCACTCTATAACACCTGCCGTTAAGGTGTTTTGCTAGGTCTGGGCGCGGTTGCCGCCGGGGCATCGCCGCTTATCTAATGAATGCCGGAGGGCCGGCGCGCGCGAGTGCCGCATGGCGCTTGATGTCGCGCCCCCGCTGAGCGCAGGCCTAAGCGGTTATATTGACGATCGTCAGCAGCCCTACGGCTTGCGGCCTTTCAGCGCGGCGGCGCCTCGAAATCCCGCGCGCCGGCCTATCGCGTGCGTCGGCTGAGGAGGATGCCTTGAGCAGTGACAAACGAACTTCCCGCTTTCTGCCCTTGGTCGGTGCCTTCATTTGCGGGCTCGTGGTCGTACTTGGCGGCATCGTCTACCTCTCCGGCCACTTCCAGTCGCCGATCGGCCCGGCGGCGGCCGCGGTCGGCGGTCCGTTTCATCTCGAGGACCAGAACGGCAAACCGGTCACCGACGCAGACATGAAGGGGCACCCGTTCCTGGTGTTCTTCGGCTTCACGCACTGCCCCGATATCTGCCCGACCACGCTGTTCGAGATTTCGCAGATCATGCAGAAGCTCGGCAAAGACGCCGACCGTACCGGCGCGTTGTTCATCACCGTCGATCCGGAACGCGACACCCCGACCGCGCTCAAGGATTATCTGTCAAGCTTTGATCCGCACCTGCGCGGTCTGACCGGCGACCCAGCCGCAGTTAGTCAAGCGATCAAGGCCTATCGGGTCTATGCCAAGAAGGTTCCGCTGGAAAACGGCGACTATACGATGGACCACACCGCCGTCGTCTATCTGATGGACAAGGACGGCCGCTTCGTTGCGCCGCTCAATATGAAGCAAACCGCCGCCGACGCTGCCGCGCAGCTCCGGCGTTATCTATAACGCGCCATCAGTCCGCAATCCGGCCGAGCGTATAAACCGCCTCCAAAAGCAGGCCGGGATTTCCACCGAAGAACCATCGCTCGAACAAACCGCGCGTCCGTCCGCTGCGGAACACCTGGGCTAGCCCGGTGTTCACGGCGAGCCGCATCGCCCAGTCGCCGCGGGGGAGCACGATCGCATATTGCTCAATCGACAGATCGTCCGGCAGCAGCGCCAGGGCTTCGGGCTTTTTGACCTGCGCGCCAGCCAGCAGCAGCTTGTCGCTGGCGAAGCCATCGACCCTTCCGGCCTCAAGCGCGTCAACACCTTCGTCGCGGTCTTTCACCAGCACCAGCGTGATGTCGAGTTTTAGCTGGCGAATTTGTTCGGCGACGGCGCGGGCGTTGGTTGTACTGGAGACGACGGCGATCTTCTTCCCGTTCATCTCGGCGAAGGTGTGCAGGTTCGACGCTCGCGTCACCAGCACACCGGTCGATTCCACAAAAATGAAAATGGAAAAGTCGACCTCTTTCATGCGGCCCAGCGTGACCGTCGAGGAGCCGCACTCCATGTCGGCTTTGCCGCTGGCGACTGCGGAAAACCGCGTATCCACGGTGACCGGCACCCATTCGATCTTCAGTTCCGGTATGTTGAACTGCCGCGCCATCGACTCGGTCACCTGCTTGCAGAGATCGATGGTGTAACCGAGCGGCTCCTTGGCATCGTTGACGAACGAAAATGGCCGCGCATCGGCGCGGTAGGCGATCCGCACCACCTTTTTGGCGATGATGGATTTCAGTCGGCTGTCCGACGGAACTTGCGACTGCGCCGACACCGCCGTGACCAGCATGAAAACGGCGCCGACAACGGCCGCCACATGCGACAGCGTCCGCTTGCCCCAACCGTCGAAAGCGTTACCCAGCATGATCACACCGTCAGTTTGTTGTTGCCAAGTCAGTTATGTTGCTAAGTCAGTTATGTTGTCGTGTGAGTTATGCCGATAACCCGCGTCCAACAGGCGGGACGTTCGCGCCAGTCCGTGCTCGGTTTTCTCCCAGCGCTGCGGATCATAAAGCAGTTGGAACAGCGCGCGCCAGGCGGCAAGCGAAAGCAGGAACCAATAAAGTGGCGTCAGCACCAGCACCCAGGCATGGGCGAGCAATCGCCGCCGCTTGAGCCCGATCATATCAAGGGCGATGGTCGAGAGGTATCCGCAGAGCAGCGTCGCGGCAAACACCGGCGCGGAATCCATCACGCCGAACGGGGTCTGTGCGAGCAGCGAGTAACAAAGCCCGGCCATGAAGATCGGGTGGACTAGGGCCGCTAATACATTGCAGGCAAGGAAAAGCTGAAATGTAACCGCGCCGCCGACACCAAGCTCCCGCACCAGACGCACCGGACGGCGCATGTGCACCAGCCAGGTTTGCATCCAGCCTTTATACCAACGGGTGCGCTGCTTCAGCCAAGGCCGAAAGCGCGCCGGAGCTTCTTCATAGGTTGCCGACGCTAACGCCGCGCAGCGATAGCCGAGGCGATGCAGACGAATGCCGAGATCGGCGTCTTCGGTGACGTTGTAGGGATCCCAGCCGCCGGCGCGCCGCAGCACTGCGGTGCGAAAATGATTTGACGAACCGCCGAGCGGAAACGGCAGCCGCAGCGCCGCGAGCCCGGGCAGGAAGGCGTCGAACTGACCGGCGTAGTTCGCGGTAAACATGCGCGCGAGCCAGCTGTCGGTGGTGTTGTCGATGGTGAGTGACGCCTGTACGCACGCGAGCCGCCTGTCTGCTGCTGTGAAGGCGGCGAAAGCGCGTCGGAGCTGATCCGGCTCGGGCACGTCTTCGGCGTCATAGACGACAGTGAACGAGCCGCGCGCAAACGGCAGCGCGACGTTGAGGGCCTTCGGCTTGGTTCGCGGCCCGAATGGAGGTGCGGCGATGATCGTGAAAGGCGGACCCAGCTCGAGTTGCGCAAGGGCGCGCCTGGTCTCGTGATCGTCGGCTTCGATGACCAACTTCACGTCGAGTTTCTCAGGCGGATAATCGAGCGCGCGCAGTGCGGCGACAAGATTGCCGACGACGCTGGCCTCGCGATAGAGCGGGCAAATGATGGTGTAGATCGGAAGTTCATGGTCGGCGATGCGAACCGCGCGATCCGGTTCCCGCGGCGCGAAGGCGACGCTCAACAGCCGCAAGGCGGCTGCGGCCAGGAACACCGCGCACAACAAAGCCGCACAGAAGTCGATCGCCACGGGAATAACGGCAAAAATCCCGACGACGAGCAGTGCAAATACCACGGTCGCCAGTCGCCCAATGCCATGCGGCCGTGGCGCGTTCGAGAGCGACGGCCTGGAGCGTCGAAGCTCGTTGGCGGCACGCCGCGCTAGCGCCTTTTGACTATGACGCGCGACGAACCGCGAAAGCCGCTCCGGTGACGTCAACCGGAACGAGCGCAGTTCACTTGGCACGGACTGCCGCGGATCGGCGAGGTAGCGTGCGGTCAAATCACGCGGAGCAATAATCCAGACCAGCTTGCGGCCCTCCCATAGTGGCAACAAGCCGACGGCGGCTGCCTGAATCAGCTGATCATCGTCGAGCGGACAGTTTCGCCGGGCGATGCGGTCAAGCGGTTCGAGGCTTGTACCAAGAGACGCCGCGAGAGCGGTGAGGTAGGCTTCTTCGGTTATTGCGTCGGCGCAAGTGAGCACACTATCGGCGCCAAAGCCGATTGATCGCGCCCGTGTTTCCGCAGCAGCAATGACCCGCCGGGGCAAAACGTTGCGAACACAATCAATTTCCGGGCAGTTCGGCGGCGCTGCTGTTGCCAGCGCACGCTCCCGGGCGCGCGCAACAAACGCGCCGGGCCGTGCCCTCCTCGGCCGCTCGTCCGCTTTCAAGCGGCGTACGGCTGCACGTTTCGCAACACTCGACCCCACCGCCGGCCCCACAACGCAACGGACAGCCGCATCTGCCCCCCATTTGGTTGCTAGTCCGTTTTTAGGGGCAGCTCCGAGCTTACGGCATCGTGATGCATGCCGCCGACAATGGCAATATGCGAGCGTTGACGGGGGCCCGCCGCACCCCTATAAGCGCCCTTCGCAAGCTCACGCGCAGGAAACTTTCGCGCAAGGTCATGGCTAACACAAAGTCCGCAAAGAAGGCCGCTCGCCAAACTGAGCGCCGCACGGTGATTAATCGGGCGCGCCGCTCCCGCTTGCGCAACGCAGTCCGTAAGGTCGAGGAGGCGATCGCCGCCGGTGATCGATCACGTGCGCTCGCTGCCATGGCCGAAGCCGAGCCGGTCATCGTTCGCGCAGCGCAAAAAAGCATCGTGCACCGCAATGCGGCGAGCCGTAAAGTGTCACGGCTCGCTCATCGGATCGCTGCGCTCGGCAAATAGTAGCCTTCCGAGGCGCTCACGATCTCTTGTTGTTTAAGCTGATCGTCCGGCAACGGCTCCCTGGACCTGCTCCACAGCGGCGAGGTATCATTTCACCAGCGTGAGCCATATGCGCATCCGCAAGATATTTGTGGACTGCAATCAATCTGTTGCAGAATTGTCACGCACTGCCTAAAACATCCTAATTGCCGCGCTTCGCGTAGATTCGCGTGTCAGGACTATGAAGTTTTTATTTGCTCCGCATGACCATGTGTGGGGCTACCCTGAAATGTCGATCAAAATAATCGACGTGCCGAGAATGGGTTATTCCGCATACGAAGCGAAGGGTTTCGAGTCGTATGAAATTTCGATGCGCGCGAGTTTGTTTGTTCCGGCGGGTTATTTCGCCAGTTTGACGGTTCGCGCGATTATAAGCTGATCGTTGATTCAGCCCATTGAGTCAAAGTCTTGCGATGCGCATTGTTGCGATGTTTCGCACGCCGCCTTTGGCACGGCCAACGTCGGCGACCGCGATTTTGCGGTTGCAGGCCGAAAATAGCGTGGTAGCGTCAAATCTCCTTCGGTTTCCGAGGGTGTCTTTGGAAAATGTGAGTCTCGTCAAACTCATCAAGGATGGGTTCGGGAGAGTCGTGTCCGCGACGTGTTGTTCGGCGTTTTTAGTCGAGTTCAGGATGAGCAGACCGGTTTACGAGCGTTCTCTTAAGCCGGGCGATAATGCGCAAGGGGAAGGCCTGACAAGTCTCGCGAAGAAACCAAGGCGAGACATCAGCAATGACCATCGAATTTGGGAGCGGTGGAGTGGGGCATGAAAGCGGCAAATCAGACAAAGCTACGGTCAACTGGCGTCTCATCGTCTGCTGGCGTCTCATCATCTAAAGTGTCGCGGCCTATTGCGCTCGCGTCGTCGTCAGCGCCGCGCCGGTACCGGGTGCCGACCATCACCTCCAGCGGCTGAACGCCGTTGATCCGATCGGCGTCTGCATTTCATTTCGCAAACGCGCCGTCAAACCTCAGCAGTCGAAGCACGGGTAGCGTGGCCTTGTGTCGGGCGTCGTGACTTGCACGTCGCCTTGAGTTGCTCGCTTCAATCTTCTTTCCGGCGACAAAAAGCAGGCCAAAATGACAAGCGCGGATCAAGAATGCTGGCAGCGGGTCAAAAACCGGCTGCGTGTCGAACTTGGTGACGACGTGTTTTCGAGTTGGTTTGCACGCATGGAAATCGAAACCGTCGATAAGGGTGCCGTACGGCTGTCGGTCCCGACGCGCTTCCTGCGCAACTGGATCCAGTCGCATTACAGCGAGCGTGTGCTGAGCACCTGGCAGGCGGAGGAGCCTGCAGTCGTGCGGCTGGAATTGAGCGTCCGCTCGGCAGCGATCCGGCCGATTGTTGCGAAACCCAAGGCGCTGGAGCCGCCTCTGCCCTCACGCGAGACGCACGACGGAGCGCTAAACGGTGTGGAGTCGCGCACCAGTGTCCCGTTTATGACGGTGCACGAAGCCCTCGGCGGTTCGCCGCTCGACCCGCGGCTGGCGTTCGATAGTTTTATCGTCGGCCGGTCAAACACGCTTGCGCATGCTGCCGCTCGCCAGGTGGCGACCAGCCGCCGCGGCGATCCGCTGATGTTCAACCCGCTCTACATCCACGCCGGCGTCGGGCTCGGTAAGACGCATTTGTTGCAGGCGATCACCTGGGCCGGCAATGGCAACGAACGCAAAGTGCTGTATCTGACAGCCGAACGGTTCATGTACGGTTTTGTCTCGGCGTTGCGCACGCAAACCACAATCGCATTCAAAGAAGCGTTGCGCGCCATCGACGTCCTCGCGATCGACGATCTGCAGTTCCTGCAAGGCCGATCGACCCAGGCCGAGTTCTGCCATACCCTCAATGCCCTCATCGATGCCGGCCGCCAGGTCGTGATCGCCAGCGACAGGCCGCCCTCGGACCTCGAGAGCCTCGATGACCGCGTCCGCTCGCGCCTTGCCGGCGGTCTTGTGGTCGAGATCGGATCGCTTGGCGAAGAATTGCGGCTCGAAATTCTCAAGAGTCGGATCGCGGCCGCATGCAGCCATCATCCGGGCTTCGAAGTTCCCGCGCCGGTGCTCGCCTTCATTGCCAGGGCGGTCACCCACAACGGTCGCGACCTTGAAGGCGCTGTCAATCGATTGCTGGCCCATAACAGGCTCACCGGCCAGCAGGTCACGCTTGAAATGGCCGAACGCGAAATGCGCGACCTCATCAGGCCTGCCGAGCCGAAACGGGTAAGGATCGAGGACATTCAGCGGATCGTTGCCCGCCAGTACAATGTCAGCCGCGCCGATCTGTTGTCCTCGCGCCGTACCGCCAACGTGGTGCGGCCGCGCCAGGTGGCCATGTATCTGGCGAAGGTGCTGACGTTACGTTCGCTCCCTGAGATCGGCCGCCGATTCGGCGGTCGCGATCACACCACGGTGCTGCATGCCGTGCGCAAGATCGAGACGCTGGCCGGTACCGACACCACGCTCGCCGAGGAGATTGAGTCGCTCAAGCGCCAGCTCCAAGATTAAAGTCCAAGACTAACGTCTAGGCTGACGTCACCTCGTCCGAGCCCTGTGAAACGCAGGGGAAAAGGCCGGTCACTTTGCCACCCGGTCTTGCCGAAGGCGGCCCGCCGCGCCACCTTTGTTACCCCCCATCGGGAACGGATTTCGCGATGAAAGTCACCGTAGAGCGCTCCGAATTGCTGAAATCGCTTGGCCATGTGCATCGCGCAGTGGAACGGCGCAATACCATTCCGATCCTCGCCAATGTGCTTATTCGCGCTGACCGCTCCAAGCTTAGCCTGAAGGCCACCGACCTCGATCTCGAAGTCACGGACACGATCGCGGCCGAAGCCGGACCGGGCGGGTCGACGACGGTGCCGGCGCACATGTTCTACGACATCGTGCGTAAATTGCCCGAGGGTGCGCAGATCGTTCTTGAATCCTCCGGCGACCGCGCCGCACTCTCGATCCGCGCCGGCCGTTCGCGCTTTACGCTGCAGACGTTGCCGGAGAGCGACTTTCCCGATCTCGCTCCCGGCGAAATGACGCACAAGTTCACCCTCAAAGCGGCGGACCTGAAGCGCCTGATCGACAAAACCCAGTTCGCCATCTCGACCGAAGAGACGCGCTACTATCTCAACGGTATCTATCTCCACATCGCCGGCACGGGGCAAACGCAAATGCTGCGCGCGGTCGCAACCGACGGCCACCGGCTCGCACAGATGGAGCTCGATCTGCCGCCAGGCGCAGCCGGCATGCCGGGCATCATCGTCCCGCGCAAGACCGTCGGAGAGGTACAGCGTCTTCTGGAGGACGGCGAAGCCGAGGTCACCGTCGAGCTTTCCGCGGGTAAGATTCGATTTTCCGTTGGCGAGGTGATCCTGACGTCGAAGCTGATCGACGGCACCTTTCCGGATTACGCGCGCGTCATTCCGGTCGGCAACGACAAGGAGCTCATTGTCGACAAAAAGGAATTTGAAGCGGCGGTCGACCGCGTTTCCACGGTCTCGAGCGAGCGTGGCCGCGCGGTGAAGCTGTCGCTGAACGGCGGGAAGTTGTTGTTGTCAGTGACCAATCCAGACTCCGGCAGCGCCACCGAAGAGCTCGAGGTGGAATACGAATCCGATCCGATCGATATCGGCTTTAACTCACGCTACCTGCTGGATATCGCCACCCAGATCGAAAGCGAAGCCGCGGTGCTGAAGCTTGCCGATCCCGGATCGCCTACCCTCATCCAGGACAAGGAGCCGCGGGGCGCGCTCTATGTGCTGATGCCGATGCGGGTGTGACGGAGGTCGGACGACGGAAATCGGAGGTCGGATATTCGCTATCCGTATCCCTATATCCGACATCCGTCCTCCGATATCTGACCTCCGATGGTCCGTATCCGCCGCCTGACCCTGACCAATTTCCGCAACTACCACGCGGTGACGCTTCAAGCCGACACCAGCGTCATCGCGCTCTACGGGCCGAATGGCGCCGGCAAAACCAACCTGATCGAAGCGATCTCGTTTCTCGCCCCCGGTCGCGGCTTGCGCCGTGCCACATTTGAGGAAGTAGCATTCCAAGAGGGTGACGGTTCCTGGGCTGTCGCTGCCGAAGTCGAAGGCGCGCTGGGGCTCGCTACGCTCGGCACCGGCGTCGAGCGCAAACCCGAAGACGGCGCCATTAGTAACCGCATCTGTCGGATCGATCGTGAACCGGTCGCTTCGGCCTCGGCTTTCGCCGATCACCTTCGCGTCGTCTGGCTGGTGCCGGCGATGGACTCGTTGTTCGTTGGCCCGCCGTCGGAGCGGCGACGTTTTCTCGATCGCCTGGCGGCGGCGGTCGATCCCGAACATGCAAGCCGCGTCAGCGCCCTTGAGCGGGCGCTGCGTTCGCGCAACCGGCTGTTGGAGGAAGCGCGGCCCGATCCGCACTGGCTCGATGCCGTCGAGCATGAGACCGCAGAAATCGCCGTCGCAGTTGCGGGGATGCGGGCAGAGACGGTACGGCGGCTCGCTGCCGCCCTCTCAAGCCGCAGGGACTCGGCATTCCCGATCGCCGAGATCACGCTCGACGGTTGGATGGAACGGCTCATCCCGGCCCATCCGGCCGTCGAGATCGAAGAACGCTACCGCTCGCTGCTGGCGGAGAACCGTGGGCGCGACGCCGCCGCGGGGCGTACGCTGGACGGGCCGCACCTGACCGATCTCTCAATTGTCTACACCCAAAAAGGCGTCGCCGCCGGCGACGCCTCGACCGGCGAGCAGAAGGCGCTCCTCATCGGCCTGGTGCTGGCGCACGCGAGCTTGATTGCCGAGATGACCGGTTCCGCGCCGATCCTCCTGCTCGACGAGATTGTTGCGCACCTCGACCCGGAACGACGCGCTGCGCTGCACAAGGAACTTGCACAACTCGGCGCCCAGGTCTGGATGACCGGCGCCGATCCGGCGCTGTTTTCCGAGATCGACAAGAAGAACGCGACCATGGTCGAGGTCCGTTCCGGCTATCTGCAAGTGAGCAACGGTTGAGCTGTCGCGCTCGCGCGAAATGAATACCGGCTCGCCAATTAGTTGGCGTCTAGGCGAAAGAAACAGGGAACAAGAGGCCGCAGAGCCTCTTAATATTGAGGGAGCAGAAAATGTCCTTTGCGGGATTGAGGCCCGATGCCGATGCCGATGCCGGAACGCGCGGCAGATATGATTGTTCGCAACCTCATCGAGGCGTTGAATCGTCTGCACGATGATTTGGATCGTGTGGAGCTATGGACCGTTGTCTTGAGTAGTTTTCAGCAACCGCCGCCGGAATACCGGCCGGATAGTGAACACCTCTTACCGGTTCCAAAGCCAGCGCGTCCGCAAGCATAAACGCGCTCCCCGTAACGGGCCTTCGATTCGCAAAACCCTTGCCAACATTGCCTGACTTTTTTGCCGGCGGGTTTAGCGAAAATTGGCTGCGTTATGCCGTGGCCAATGGGCTTCCAAACGAGGGTCGCCGGGGTACCAAACCGGCCTCATTTTGGCCGCGGCAAACCCTTGAAAAATACCGATCTGACAATATGTTACCGCTGGTCACTTTGCCCTGTACCGGGCCTCATTTTCGTGTACAACAAAACGGCGATTCTCCAGCGTTTTTTCCGCTGACTCGAAAGCCGTTCGCATGGCCGAAGCCATCCGCAAAACCACCCCTGATGCACCATCCGATTATGGTGCGGAGTCCATCAAGGTGCTCAAGGGGCTCGACGCCGTGCGCAAGCGGCCGGGCATGTATATCGGCGACACCGATGACGGCTCGGGCCTGCATCACATGGTCTATGAGGTCGTCGACAACGCCATCGACGAAGCGCTCGCCGGTTTCGCCAAGGAAGTCGTCGTAACCCTCAATCCCGATGGCTCGTGCACCGTGCGCGATGACGGCCGCGGCATTCCGACCGGCGTGCACAAGGGTGAAGGCGTCTCGGCGGCCGAGGTCATCATGACCCAGTTGCACGCCGGCGGAAAATTCGATCAGAACTCCTACAAGGTCTCCGGCGGTCTGCACGGCGTCGGCGTGTCGGTGGTCAACGCGCTGTCAAGCTGGCTCAAGCTGACGATCTGGCGCGACGGTCATGAGCACTTCATGGAGTTCCACGACGGCGAGCCGGTCGCCCCGCTTGCCGTGGTGGCCGCCGCGTATGACCGGCACGGCACCGAAGTGACCTTCCTGCCGTCGAAGAACACATTCACGATGACGGAGTTCGACTTCGCAACGCTGGAGCACCGGTTGCGAGAACTCGCGTTCCTCAATTCCGGCGTCACTATCGTGCTGTCCGACATGCGTCACGCCGTGGAGAAGCGCGAGGAGCTGAGCTACGAGGGCGGCGTCGAGGCCTTCGTCAAATATCTCGACCGCAACAAGACCCCGCTGGTCCCGCAGCCGATCGTCATGAAGGCCGAGCGCGACGGCGTGATGGTCGATTGCGCGCTGTGGTGGAACGACGGCTACCACGAGAGCGTGCTCTGCTTCACCAACAATATTCCACAACGCGATGGCGGCACCCATCTCGCCGGCTTCCGCGGCGCTTTGACCCGCCAGGTCACCGGCTACGCTGAATCCGGCGGCGCCGCGCGCAAGGAGAAGGTCGCGCTCACCGGCGACGATTGCCGCGAAGGACTGACTGCGGTGCTGTCGGTCAAGGTGGCCGACCCGAAATTCTCCTCGCAGACCAAGGACAAGCTGGTCTCCTCCGAAGTGCGGCCGGCGGTCGAGGGCATTGTCAGCGACATGCTCAAGGCCTGGTTCGAGGAACATCCTTCCGAGGCAAGGATCATCGTCGGCAAAGTGATCCAGGCGGCAGCGGCCCGTGAGGCCGCTCGCAAGGCTCGCGAAATGACGCGCAAGAGTGCGCTCGGCATCACCTCGCTCCCCGGCAAGCTCGCCGACTGCCAGGAGCGCGATCCGGCGAAGTCCGAATTGTTCATCGTCGAGGGCGATTCCGCCGGCGGCAGCGCCAAGCAGGGTCGCAATCGGGCATTCCAGGCGGTGCTGCCGTTGCGCGGCAAGATTCTCAATGTCGAGCGGGCGCGCATGGACAAGATGCTCTCGTCGGAGCAGATCGGCACGCTGATCACCGCGCTCGGCACCGGCATCGGCACCGATGAATTTGCGATCGACAAGTTGCGCTACCACAAGATCATCATCATGACCGATGCCGACGTCGACGGCGCTCACATCCGCACGCTGCTGCTGACGTTCTTCTACCGGCAGATGCGCGAGATCATCGACCGCGGTCATCTCTTCATTGCGCAGCCGCCGCTCTACCGGGTGTCGCGCGGAAAATCCGAGCAATATCTCAAGGACGAGCGCGCGCTGGAAGATTATCTGATCGACACCGGCCTTGAAGAGACTTCATTGCGGCTGTCGTCCGGCGAAGTCCGCGCCGGCAACGATTTGCGCAAGCTGGTCGAAGAAGCGCGCTCGATTCGTAATCTTCTGAACGGCCTGCACAGCCGCTATAACCGCAAGATGATCGAGCAGGCCGCGATTGCCGGCGTGCTGCAGACCCGCGTCACCAGCGATCCCGCGAAGGCTGCGGCCGCGGCCGAATATATCGCCAGACGACTTGATGCTTTGACGGACGAAACCGAGCGCGGCTGGCAGGGCCAATTCACTGAAGGTGTCGGCTTCGAATTCGAGCGCACGCTGCGCGGCGTCAAGGAAGTCGCGGTGATCGACCAGGCTCTGCTCGGCTCGGCCGATGCCCGCAAGCTCGACGAATTCGCGCCCTCACTGCAGCAGATTTATCCGCGGCCGACGCCGCCGGCGACGCTGCGAAGGAAGGACGAGGACACGCCGATCCACGGTCCGGTCAGCCTTTTCGAGGCGGTGACCGCGGCCGGCCGCAAGGGCGTTGCGCTACAACGCTACAAAGGCCTCGGTGAAATGAATCCCAGCCAACTGTGGGAAACTACGCTCGACAGCAACGCCCGCTCGCTGCTCTGCGTGAACGTCAAGGAAATCGACGAAGCCAACACCATCTTCGACGAACTCATGGGCGACAAGGTTGAGCCGCGCCGTGTGTTCATCGAGGCGCACGCGCTCACCGCCAGCGTGGATGTGTAAGCCCTTGTCCTCCCCCGCTTGCGGGGAGGATGCGCACTGCTCGGGCTGAAAACTACTTTAACTGTGAAATATTTTGACGCCGCGGGCACACGCGGGATAACATCGCCATCCTTCCAGGGAACAAGGGTGGTGCGTCATGGAATTTTCCATCTATTCCGAACTTCAGACTTGGCCGGGCAAGACCCAGCAGCAGGTTTATGCCGAAGCGCTTGAGCAGTGCGTCAATGCCGACCGGCTCGGCTACTCGACCTACTCGATCATCGAGCACTTTTTCTTCCCGAAATTCGGCGCCTCACCAAACCCGTTTGCGTTCTTCGCCAAGGCCTCGGAGCGGACGCGAAACATCAAATTCCGCACCCTGGTGCACGTGCTGCCCTACCACAACCCGGCCGTGCTCGCATCGCAGATTTCGCAGTTCGACATGCTGGTCGACGGCCGCTACGAGTTCGGCCTGGGCCGCGGCCACGGCTGGCTCCCGCTCAAGGGCGGGATCCCGGTCGAGGAATCGCGCCAGCGTTACGAAGAGTCGCTACAAATTCTGATGGACGCAATCGACAACGAGCGCTTCTCGTTCGACGGCAAGTACTACAAGATCAAAGACTCCCACATCGTGCCGCGGCCGACGCCCGGCCGGAAATTCCGCATCTTCCTCGGCGGCACCAGCGACTACACCTACGAGCTTGCTGGCGAGCGCGGTTACTCCGTGGTGGTGCCGCCGCTATTGCCGTATGAGGCGCTGCGGGCACAGCTCGACATCTACCGGGCGTCGTGCGCCAAGCACGGCAACAAGCCGGACATCGTCTGGATCCATGCCTGTCATCTCGACTTTGATCGCGACACCGCCAAGCGCGAGGCCGAGAAGATGATGCGCGGCTTCCTTAAGGGCAATGCGTCGGTGCTGCTGGAGAACAAGGACGAGATGGCGCCGAAGGAAGTGCTCGAAGCAGCGGGGTATGGCTTCTATGCCTCAGGTATCATGGAGAACTTCTCCGATATGCCCTACGACGAGATGATCAAGAACGACATCGTCTGGGTCGGCACGCCGAACGATATCATCGAGCGCATCGAGGCGGTGCAGAAACTCTGCGCCGGTCTCACCGAAGTGGCGATTACGGTCAATCCGGGCGGCGTCGAGCACTGGAAGACGATCAAGACTCAGGAAATGTTCGCGCACCACGTGATCCCGCACTTTGCCAAGCAATCGTCCGGCGGCACGCGGCGGGCGGCCTAAGACTAGAACAAATCGAAATACTCGTTCTGCTCCCACGCGGTCACGTCGGCTTCCTTGCCGCCCTCGGTCATGAAGCGGGCGTACTCGGCCTCTTTGATGTGGGCGTAATAATCGACGAAGCCGTCGCCGAAACCCTGGCGAAACACCTGGTCGGCGCGTAATGCCGCGGCGGCTTCGCCGAGGTTCTTCGGCAACGGCGGCGCGTCGGTCTCGTAGGGCGTCTCCGCCACCGGTCCCGGATCGCGCTTGTGGGCGATGCCATCGCATCCCGAGTAAATTTGCGACGCGATGTAGAGGTAGGGATTGGCCGCGGGCTCGCCGACGCGGTTTTCCAGATGTGTCGACGGATCGCCGGGCTGGCCGAGCACGCGCACCATCACGCCGCGATTGTCGCGCGCCCAGATCGCACGATCGGGCGCGAGCGTAAACGGCCGGTAGCGTTTGTAGCCGTTGGCCGTCGGCGTCGTGAACGCGGCAGCGGCGCGGGCATGCTCCAGCAATCCACCGAGAAAACTGCGGCCGATGTCGGACAGTCCGCCTTCCTTATGGCCGACAAAAACGTTGCGACCGCTTTTGCGTTCGATCAGCGATTGATGCAGATGCCAGCCGCTCGAAAACAGATTGGGCAAACCCGGCCGGCACATGAAACTTGCGAGCAGGCCGTGGCGCCGTGCGATCTGCTTTGCTGCCGCGCGGAACAAAATCATCGTGTCGGCGGCGGCGAGTCCAAATTGGGGGCGGAAGGTGAACTCGCACTGGCTCGGCCCAAGTTCGATTTCGAGCGAACGAAGCGGCATGCCGAGCGCTTCGACGCCGCGCCGGATCGGCTCCAAAGCCGCGTCGATCTGATCGAACCGCGTTTCGGTCAAATACTGGTAGCCCTG
>JBAUGC010000355.1:0-2954 GCA_049679485.1 Xanthobacteraceae bacterium | reverse complement strand
GGATTAAGTCATGGAAAGGTGGCCTCGCCTCGCCTTAGACGCAAGGCCGGAACTGCGCCGCGCACGCCATTACGAACCGGATTAGGGCGGAAAAGCGACTCTGTGGCAGGTTAGTGGCGCACCAGCCAGACGATAGCAACACCGATCAAAGCGGACACCAGCCCGGCAATACGGAGCCTGGCATCGGGCGACTCGAGTGCAGCGGTCATTGCGCGTTTGGTACCGCCCGGAAATGCGGCCAGGAGAATACCCTCGATCGCCAAGACGAGGCCCAACGCGGCGAGAAAGTCGGTCATACTGGGCCGATGCGCTTTGCCGTAGTATGCGATCGTCTCGGAAAATCTCTATTTCGGGGCCGCCGGTTTGGGTGTGCTTGAAGCCGCCGGATTCGGCGCGGTCGACGCTCCCGGCCGGCCTGACGGGTCGGAGAAGAAGCGGAAGAAATCCGAGTCCGGCTTCAACACCAGCCGCGTATCGCCATGCTGCATGCTCTTCTCGTAAGCCTGCATCGAACGATAGAAGGCGAAAAAGCCGGGATCGCGGTTATAGGCATCGGCAAAAATGCGGTTTCGTTCGCTGTCGCCCTGGCCGCGGATTTGTTCAGCCTGTGAGGTGGCGTCGGCCAGGAGCACGGTGACATCGCGGTCAGCCTTGGCGCGAATCTCCTGGCTCTTCTGGCTGCCTTGGGCGCGGAATTCGGCCGCCTCCCGCTGCCGCTCGGTTTGCATGCGCTGGTAAACGGCCTGGCTGTTTTGCTCCGGCAAATCAGCGCGGCGGATGCGCACGTCGATGACATCGATGCCGAATTGCCGTGCCTCGTGATCGAGCTGCTCGCGCACCTGTGACATGAGTTGCTCGCGCATATTGCGCACCACATCGACGAGGGTTGCTCCGCCAAGCACGCTCCGCAATGCCGAGTTGAGCAGGATCGCCAATTGCGAATTGGCGCCGGCTTCGCCCACCGTCTGATAGAACCTCAACGGATCCTTGATGCGGTAGCGCGCGAAGGCATCGACCACCAGCCGCTTCTGGTCAGAGGCGATCACCTCCTGTGCCGGCGATTCGAGGTCGAGGATGCGCTTGTCGATATAGATGACGCTGTCGATGAACGGCACCTTCACATTGAGTCCGGGCTCGGTGATGACGCGCACGGGCTGTCCCAGCCGAACCACCAGCGCTTGTTTGGTCTGGTTCACAGTGAAGAAAGTGCTGTAGCCGACGATGACGGCGACCAGCAGCAAAACGGCGACGGCGCCGCCGGCAAGGCCGAGTTTCACTGGCTGCCTCCCGACGATGCGCTGCCGGTCGATGAAGAGCTTCCCGTCGGGGCCGACGATCGCGGCCGCGGCAGCTCGGTGAGCGGCAGATACGGTACGACACCAGGCCCGGCTTGCGGGCCGGTATCGATGATCGTTTTATCGCTGCCGCCGAGAACGCGTTCCATGGTCTCCAGATACATGCGCTCGCGGGTCACGTCCGGCGCCTTCTTGTATTGATCGTAAACTTGGAGAAAGCGCGAGGTCTGGCCTGTGGCTTCGGCGACGGTCTGCTCGCGATAGGCTTCGGCGTCCTGGGTTATTTTGGCGGCGCGGCCGCGCGCCTCGGGAACGACTCTATTCGCGTAAGTTTGCGCCTCATTTTGCGCTCGCTCGAGATCGGAGCGCGCCGCCTGTACGTCGCGGAAGGAGTCGATCACCTGTGCGGGCGGATCGACTTTCTGCAGTTGCACCTGCTGCACCATCACGCCAGCGCCGTAACGGTCGAGGGTCTTCTGCATCAAATCCTGTACCGCAGTCTCGGTAGTCTGCCGGGCGCCAGTGAGAATCGGCTGGAGGGTCGAGCGGCCAACGACCTCGCGCATGGCGGCTTCGGCCACGGCCTTTACGGTTCCTTCCGGATTCTGAATGTTGAACAGATAGTCACCGACAGCGCTCGGTTTAACTTTCCAGAACACCGAAAAATCGACGTCGACGATGTTCTCATCGCCGGTGAGCATCAGGCTTTCCTCGGGCACCTCGCGCACCGTCGTGCCGCGGCGCATGTCTTCGACCGGGCGCATGCCGATGTCGATCTTGTTGATGCGCAGCGCCGGCGGTGTCAGCGCGGTCTCGATCGGATAGGGCAGATGATAGTTCAGTCCCGGTGAGACTTCGCGCGTGAACTTGCCGAAGCGGAGCACGACGCCGAGCTCATCGGGCTCGACACGGAAAAAGCCGGAAAAGCCCCAGAGTACCACCGCAATCAGCGCGATCAGGGCGATGCTGCGGCCGCCCAGATTGCCGGGAAGAAAGCCGCGCAGCCGGTCTTGGCTCCGGCGCAGGAATTCCTCGAGATCAGGAGGTCGCGACCCGCCCGGAGGTTGCGGTCCCGAGCCCCACGGGCCGCGCGAGCCCGAGCCCCATGGCCCACCGCTGGACTGATTATTCCACGGCATTAACTCTCTCCTGCGGCGGGTTGCCGCCGGCTGGGTGGGTTATAGGGGAGGGTTCCTCACCTTACAACGCGCAGGTATGCCGCGCCGGGCGGCCTTTCAAGCTTGCTCAACTGCACGTTCGTAGTTCACGAACGCGAAATGAGCCTCATCTTCGGCCTGCGGCTCGTGCTCCTCGCGGGCGGTTTCGCGCCATATCTTTGGATCGATCGCTGGGAAGCGTGCATCGCCTTCGACGGGTTTGTGCACCCAAGTGATCGCAAGACGCGTCGCGTGGGGCAGCGCCTGGGCGTAAATCTCGGCGCCTCCGGCAACGATGATCTCATTCGCCGCCCGGCGCAGCGCATCGCCGCGTGCGGCGGCGAAAGCCGCATCGAGGCTCGGCGCCACCAAAATGTTCGGCGCCGCGAAAACCGGGTCACGACTTACCACGATCATGGTGCGGCCGCCGAGCGGGTTGCCGATCGACAGATAAGTCTTGCGGCCGATGATGACCGGCTTGCCCATGGTGATGGCGCGGAAA
>JBAUGC010000354.1:0-8775 GCA_049679485.1 Xanthobacteraceae bacterium | reverse complement strand
ACGCTGGCGCGCGTCCTGAGCGGGAAGCGGATGGAGCTGCTGCGCTACGTGCGGCGCCACGAGGTCACAAGCGTTCGGGCGCTGGCGAAGGCTCTAATGCGCGATTACAGCAACGTTCATGCCGACGTGCAGGCGCTTAGCGCTGTCGGGCTTCTCGATACAACGAATGGTAAAGTGCGGGCGGACTACGATACGATCGAGACGAGAATCGCGATATAATCCGGTTGTTCGCCGCCGCGAGCTTCCAGCGCGGCGGCGCAAGGGCAGCCGACAGGAGATGCCGACTGGATCACATTCTAAGCCCGCGGCGGCGGCCTACTGGCCGGCCGTGAGTTGCTCGGCGAAATAAGCCACGGTCCGCGTATAAACCTGCGACGCATTCCACTGCAACAGCACCTGGAAATTGGGCGTGCCCTCGCCCCACGCCTGGCCGCGCTGCCAACCATAGCCTTTGAGATAATTGGCGGTGGAGGCAAGTGCATCGGGTACGCTGTGAATGAGATCGCGGCGGCCGTTGCCATCATAGTCGACGGCGTATTTCAGATACGACGAGGGCAGAAACTGGGTCTGGCCGATCTCGCCAGCCCAGGCGCCGCGCATTTCGTTCGGCGTCATGTCGCCTCGCTCGACAATGCGCAACGCAGCAAGCAGCTCGCCGCGGAATTTGTCGGGGCGCCGGCAATCGTAGGCTAGTGTCGCCAGCGCGCGAATGGTCGGGAACTTGCCATCGTCGGCGCCGAAGTCGGTTTCAAGGCCCCATATGGCGACGATCACCGGGCCGGGCACGCCGAACTGCTGCTCGATGCGCTCGAAGAGCGCGCTGTACTTTGCAAGCAGTTTTCTGGCGCGTCCGAGTCGTGGCGGCACCATGCGGCCAGAAAATTGTTCGAAGCTTTGCCGGAACACGCCCTGGGCATGATCGCGCGCAATGATCGTCGGGTCGTTAGTTATGCTGCTGAGCGCCGATTGGATCGTGCGTTCGGAGACGCCTGCCGTCGCGGCCTCCTGTTCGAAGGCCTCAAGCCAAGCGCCGAAGTCGCCGCCGCAGGGCGCGGTCGCGAGTGCCGGCGCCGCGACGAAGCCGAGGCACAGCAACGCACAAGCCAGTCGGAGCACGATCGGTCGCATGCCTTATCGGTTCCCTGCCGCCGGTGACGAATCACTAGATTGGGCCGCGAATATGATGCTGTGGTCGCGAAGGACATTCTACAGGCATGGCAGGCTAAACGCTAATAAGGTTTCTGCCGCGGGCAGAACTGCAACCCGTGGCCTGCCGAGCCGTAGCTCGCGCAGGCTGGTGGAGCCGAGGGGATTTGAACCCCTGACCTCCGCAGTGCGATTGCGGCGCTCTCCCAACTGAGCTACGGCCCCCGCCGCAGGCACAATCAGTAGATAAGTGCCGACTTTAGGCGAGTTCGGGGCCATTTAGGGCCGCGCTGGTATGGTGTCAAGGAGACGCCGCCGCAGCGTATAAGCCCGGCGCATCGGCTTGTGAGCATGCAAGCAAATCGCTAGGTTTCGGCGTCGTCACTCGCGAAAGCCACCCATGCGCGCCCTGTTTCTCGTCATCGATCTTGCCCTCGAGCTGTACATCTGGATCGTGATCATTGCCGCGATCTTCTCGTGGCTGGTGGCATTCCACGTGGTGAATACGCGCAATCAAGTCGTCAGCATGATCGGCGAATTTCTCTACCGTATCACGGAGCCGGCGCTGCGCCCGATACGCAACTTTCTGCCGAACCTCGGCGGCATCGACATTTCGCCGGTCATTCTGTTTCTGATCATCATCTTCATTCGTTACGTGATCGCGCTTTATATCCTGCCGAACGTCTACTGAAAATCGCGGTGGCTGCCGAACCGTGGACGGCAACGATCGATGGCGTGGTCATCGACGTGCGCTTGACGCCGCGCGGCGGCCGCGACGCGATTGAGGGGATGGAGCAACGCGCCGATGGCCGCAGCGTCTTCAAGGCACGTGTGCGAGCGGCAGCGTCCGAGGGCGCGGCCAACACCGCATTGTGCCGGCTCGTCGCCGAAGCGCTTGATGTCGCTCCGCGCCAGGTGACGGTCGCCGGAGGGGCGACGTCGCGGGTGAAACGAATTCGGGTTATCGGCGAACCGAACGCTCTTGTTGCAGCGCTGCGGCGACAGATGGCAGCGCACGCGTGAATGTGACGCGCGGCCAACGGACTTCCACCGAGCGTCAACTATTCCAGCCGAAGGCGACCTTATCGAGCACCCGCGTGCCAAACTTTTCCGATGAGCGGGCGACGGTTTTGCCGCTGAGCGCGCGGTAGAATTCGACCGCGGTGTCGTTCTCCGACAGCGCCCATACGATCAGCGATTTGAGCCCGCTCTGCGCCAGGTCACGGCGGGCGGCGGTGAACAGCCGGCGCCCGAATCCGAGGCCTTGAAACTCCGGCCGCAGATATAGTTCGTAGATTTCGCCGTCATAATGCAGGCTGCGGGCGCGATTGCGCCCGTAGTTGGCGTAGCCCGCTACCTTGTCGCCGAATTGCAGCAGTGCGATACGGCTGCCCTTGCGGATGGCGCTTTCCCACCAAGCCGGGCCGCGGCGATTTATGAGCCGGTCGAGTTCAGTGCCGGGGATAATGCCCTGATACGCCGCCCGCCATGCCTCATCATGGGCGTCCGCGACCGCGCCGGCGTCATGCGCCTTGGCGCGGCGGATTTCGATGAGGACTGTGCTCATGGTGCAATCAAAGCAAGCGGTTCCGCGGGCTTCAAGTGCCGAGATTCATACTTCGTTAACGGTGTAGATTATTAGCGGAACCGCGGCTGGCGCGCCATCGTTGCCGGAAAAAAAATATCGGCCCGCTCATAATCTGACGGGCTGTTGCACGAGCGACACGGTCGCCCGAAATTTGCAGCGCGTCGGGCGTATTGGCAGCTGTAGCTGGAGGGTGATTTAGTCCGTCTTGGTCGGCCCCTTCGGCCGGATCAGGTCACACCCGCTCGGCTTCTTTGCGCCGTTCGTCCTTTTTCCGCTCATGGGGATCGAGCAGCTTTTTGCGCAGACGAATCGATTTCGGCGTCACCTCGACCAACTCGTCATCCTCGATATAGGCAAGCGCTTTTTCAAGCGTCATGCGAATCGGCGGCGTCAGGCGCACTGCTTCATCCTTGGAGTGGGTGCGGATGTTGGTGAGCTTCTTGCCCTTGAGGACGTTGACTTCGAGGTCATTGCCGCGCGTGTGCTCGCCGATGATCATGCCGCGATAGACCTTCCAACCCGGCTCGATCATCATTGGACCGCGGTCTTCCAGATTCCACATGGCATAGGCGACGGCATCGCCCTGATCGGTTGAAATCAGCACGCCGTTGCGCCGGCCGACGATGTCTCCCCGGTGCGGCCCGTAGGCGTGGAAGAGGCGGTTCATCACCGCCGTGCCGCGCGTATCAGTCAGAAGCTCGCCGTGATAACCGATCAATCCGCGCGTCGGCGCATAGAAAATGAGCCGCACGCGCCCGCCGCCTGAGGGGCGCATTTCGACCATCTCGCCTTTACGCTCCGCAAGCTTCTGCACGATGATGCCGGCATGCTGCTCATCGACGTCGATGACGACTTCCTCGATGGGCTCGAGCATTTCCCCCGATGCCCCGAATTGAAACAGTACCTTCGGCCGCGATACCGAAAGCTCGAAGCCCTCGCGCCGCATGGTCTCGATCAGGATGCCGAGCTGGAGTTCGCCGCGGCCGGCGACCTCCATCGAATCCTTCTCGTTCGATTCGGAGATCCGCAGCGCGACGTTGCCTTCCGCTTCGCGCAGCAGGCGGTCGCGGATGACACGGCTTTGCACCTTGTCACCCTCAATGCCAGCCAGCGGCGAATCATTGATGCGAAACGTCATCGCAAGCGTTGGCGGATCGATCGGCTGCGCCGGCAGCGGTTCGGTAACTTCAGGGGCGCAAAGCGTATGCGAGACGAACGCTTCGGGCAGCCCGGCGACGGCGACAATATCGCCGGCAAAGCCTTCATCGATCGGCGTGCGTTCGAGGCCCCGGAACGCCAGGACTTTGGTGACGCGGCCCTCCTCAACCAGCATCCCGTGCCGGTCGAGCACCTTGACGGGCTGATTGGGTTTCACGCTGCCGGAGAAAATGCGGCCCGTGACGACGCGGCCGAGATAGGGATTGGCCTCGAGAATTGTGCCCAGCATGCGGAACGGGCCGTCCTCGACTTGCGGCGGCGCCACGTGGCGGACAACCAGCTCGAACAGCGGCGCCATGCCGCGATCTTTCGGACCTTCCGGCTTGTCGGCCATCCAGCCCTGCTTGGCCGAGCCGTAGAGGATCGGAAAATCGAGCTGTTCCTCGGTCGCATCAAGCGCGGCAAACAGGTCGAAGACCTCGTTGGCGACCTCGGTCGGGCGGGCGTCCGGCCGATCTACCTTATTGATGACGACTATCGGCTTCAGTCCCATTTTCAGGGCTTTGGTCACCACGAATTTGGTCTGCGGCAACGGCCCCTCGGCGGCATCGACCAGCACCAGGGCGCCATCCACCATATTGAGGATGCGTTCGACCTCGCCGCCGAAATCAGCGTGACCGGGCGTGTCGACGATGTTGATTCGCGTACCTTCCCAGACCAGCGAGGTCGCCTTGGCGAGGATGGTGATGCCGCGCTCCCGCTCAAGGTCGTTTGAATCGAGCGCCCGCTCGGCGACCCGCTGATTCTCGCGGAAAGCGCCCGATTGCTGTAGCAAACGGTCGACCAGGGTGGTTTTCCCATGGTCGACATGGGCAATGATGGCAATGTTGCGCAGGTTCATGGGGGCGGTGTTAAATTGCTACGGGCCCCGAGGGGCCCGCATGTTGGCCCCGTATATAGTCAGCCGCGGGTAGTTAGCAATGCGGCCGTCGCGATGCTCAATGTGATAGGCTGGGTCTCGTTAACGCCGCTGCCGGTCCCGGGATAGCCACGGATCGCGGCGGGGTAGATTGAGAGGTCGCTTGCGTTTCTCGCAGTCCACCTGCAACACGCGCCGGATTCTCTGCGTCTTTCCGGCCTACACGCCATCATTCGGCACTTTCGCTCACGCCTACCGGTTAATGCACGACGTGCGGGCCTTCATGCCGCCGCAAGGCCTGCTGGTGATCGCTGCCTACATGCCGGAACACTGGCCGGTGCGTTTCGTCGATGAAAACATTGCGCCGGCGACCGCCGCCGATTTCGCCTGGGCCGATGTCGTCCTCGTCAGCGGCATGCACATCCAGGCGCGACAGATTCACGACATCGCGCGCCGCGCCAAAGCCGTCGGTAAAGTCACCGCGCTCGGCGGTCCTTCGGTTTCGGGCGCTCCGGAAATGTATCCGGACATCGATTATCTCCACATCGGCGAGATCGGCGACAGCACCGACCGGCTGATTGCCCGCCTCGATGAGAGTTGTGATCGGCCCGTCGCGCAGGTGCGCTTCGAAACCAAGGAGCGGTTGCCGCTCGGCGATTTTCCGATCCCGGCCTATCATCTCGTTCCGCTCGCCCGCTATCTGATGTGTACGCTGCAGTTCTCGAGCGGCTGTCCGTATCTCTGCGAGTTCTGCGACATCCCCAACCTCTACGGCCGGCAGCCGCGGTTCAAGACGCCCGAGCAGATCACCGCCGAGCTTGACGCCATGTGCTCACAGCCGGGTCATCCACCGAGCGTCTACTTTGTCGACGACAATTTCATCGGCAACAAGAAGGCGGCGCGCGAGATGCTGCCGCATCTCGTCGAATGGCAAAAGCAGCGCGGCTATCCGATGCAATTTGCCTGCGAGGCGACGCTGAATATCGCCAAGCAAGCCGAGATTCTGTCGTTGATGCGCGACGCTTGCTTCGTCGGCATATTCGTCGGCATTGAAACGCCGGAGTCTGACGCGCTCAAAGCGATGCGCACGGATCAGAACAATTCGCTGCCGATGATCGATGCGATCAAAACACTCAACGACTACGGTCTGGAAGTCATTTCCGGCATCATCCTCGGGCTCGATACCGACTCTGACGATACCGAAGCACGGCTCAAGGACTTCATCGATCTCTCCAACATTCCGACGCTGACCATCAACCTCCTGCAAGCGCTGCCGAAGACGGCGCTGTGGGACCGGCTCCATAAGGCCGGGCGTCTGAATGAGGATCCACGGCGTGAAAGTAACGTCGTCTTCATGCGGCCTTATGATGAAGTGGTCGCGGCGTGGCACCGGTCGATCGGCTATGCGAACGATCCGGAGCGCCTGTTCGAGCGGTTTCGGCATCAGATCGACGCCACCTATGCCAAGCGGATCAGCCCTCCGGCGAAGGGCCAGCTGACCTGGGCGAACCTGAGGCGTGGCCTCGTGTTGGCCTACAACGTTATCGTGGAAGTCGGCATAAAATCCGACTATCGGCGCGCGTTCTGGCGGGCGGCGCGTCACGCGCTGCGCCGCGGGCGGATCGATGCGATGCTGTCCATGGGCTTCATGGCTTATCACCTGATCCAATTCACACGCGAAGCGCTGCGCGGCGATCAAAATGCTTCGTTCTATTCGACCAAGGAGCACAAAAGCACGCCGATCGACGAGACCGCGCCGCTGTTACAGAAATCGGCCTGATTGCTGAACGTAACCGCGCAGTTGTTGACCAAAGGCGTGCTGTGGGGAACTCGCGCGGAGCGGCCTCACCCTGGGATCGCCGACACTGAGGAGGTTTCGCACATGGTACAGAAGCTTTCCGGAGAGGCTCGCAGCCGCGTGCTCGGGCGGCTCAAGGGCTGGAGCGAGGTCGCCGGCCGCGACGCGATCAGCAAGAAATTCGTGTTTGCTGATTTCAACGAGGCTTTTGGCTTTATGGCCCGGGCCGCGTTGATGGCTGAGAAGCTCGATCACCATCCGGAATGGTTTAATGTCTACAAGACCGTTGACGTGACGCTGTCGACCCACGATGCCGGCGGGGTGACCGAGCTTGATATCAAGCTCGCCGAGGCCATGGACAAGTTCGCGGGCTGAGCGCGTAACCGCGCCCGCCTTGCGGCTGCCGTCTTTCGCCACCATCTTTTTGTCGCCAATTCGCAATGCCGCGCGAGGAGCCAATGTTGTTCAGATATGCGTCTGCATCATGGGCGGACATCGAAGCGCTGACGCGCCGCATCGCCGCGGACGAGGCCGGGTTGCGGCGCAGCTTCTGGAAGAAGCTGCGGGGGCTGGCGGCGCGCCTGCCGTTCGCGGAAGATCTGATCGCGGCCCATTATTGCGCCTTCGATCGGCAGACCCCGATCCATGTGAAGGCCGCGCTGGTCGGCGCGCTCGCCTATTTCGTGCTACCCACCGACTTCATTCCCGACGTGCTGCCGGTGATCGGCTACACCGACGATGCCGCGGTGCTGGCTACCGCGATCAAGCTCGTCTCCTCCCACATTAAGCCCGACCATCGTGAGGCGGCGCAGCGCGCGCTAGCGCGCCTGCGCGGCTAGAACGGGTTATGGCCGCAGCACGATTTTTCCCATGACCTTGCGTTCGGCGATGGCTTTGAGTGCCGTCGCGATCTCGGCAAGCGGATAGACCGCGTGCACGTGGGCGCTGAGTTTGCCCCCGGCGCACCATTGGACAATCTCGGTCATCAGCGCGCGCTGACCGTCCGGCTCACGCAACGCCCATGCACCCCACAGCACGCCGCGAATGTCGCAGCTCTTGAGCAGCACGAGATTGAGCGGGAGTTTCGGAATTTCTCCGGCGGCAAAACCGACCACCAGATAGCGGCCCTCCCAGCCCAGCGCGCGCACCGCCGGCTCCGCGTAAGAGCCGCCGACCGGATCGTAGACCACGTCGACGCCGCGCTCGCCGCCGAGCCGTTTCAGCGCGCCACGCAGGTCTTCGCTGGCGTAATTCACTGTTTCGTCGGCGCCGTGCTTGCGCGCGAAGGCGAGTTTCTCGTCCGAAGAAGCGCAGGCGATGATGCGCGCGCCGATGATCTTGCCGATCTCGATGGCGGCAAGTCCTACTCCGCCCGATGCGCCGAGTACAACCAAAGTCTCGCCGGATTTGAGTTTGCCGCGCTCGCGCAACCCGTAGAGCGTCGTTGCGTAGGTTACGGTCAGGCCGGCGGCGCGCTCGAAATCGAGATTATCGGGGATCTTGACCAGTTGTTTGGTGTCGGCGGCGAGGACTTCGCGCGCCGCGCCCCATCCGGCCGAGCTCATCACGCGGTCGCCCGGCGCAAAATCGGTCACGTCCGCGCCGACGCTTTCAACGATCCCGGCAAACTCCGACGCTGGCGAGAACGGGAAGGGCGGCTTGTGCTGATATTTGCCGGCGATGATCAGGAGATCGAAGAAGTTGAGCGCCGCTGCCTTGATCCGCACCACGGCCTGACCGGGTCCGGCGGTCGGCGGCGCGATGTCGGCAAGCTGCAGATCGTCTGGTGTGCCGAAACGGGTACACAGGATTGCTTTCATGACGGCCTTGGTCTGTCGTTGGGCGAGGTGGGGAATTGATCGGCGCTGCGCCCATTCATAACGAAATGTCCGAACGAGGAAAGGCGGATCCCCTTGGCGGTCGGCCCTCCGCGCTTTTCAGCCGCCTTGCCGCTGCCGTTTTCGTTCCCAATGGTTCGGAAATGAGTTAAAGTTGAAGGGCTTGGATTTAGACTTCGCGCGGTAGACCCGCGGGGCCGGGATGCTAATCACTCGACAAGGGCAGCTCATATCGTTGCTGCTGGCCGTGGCGGTTGTTGCCGCTCCAGCGCTGGCCCAACAGCCGCCAGCGACGGATCAGGCTCCGGCGCCTGCGGCTGCGCCCGCC
>JBAUGC010000353.1:0-1544 GCA_049679485.1 Xanthobacteraceae bacterium | reverse complement strand
GTATAGCCCTTGCGCCGGTCGGGCATACGCTCGCGTTCGCGCATCACCACAATGCGCTCGACGACTTTCTCCACGATCTTTTCGGAAAGCGCGGCAGCACGTGACGCGGCCGGCTTGTCGAGGAACGCCTCGATGACGTCATCGTCCTCCTCGTCGTCGGCGATGAGCTGGCTTTGCAGCGGCTGCGACAGCTTCGAGCCGTCGCGGTAGAGGGCGTTGGCTTTGAGCCCCAGCCGCCAGGACAGCTTGTAAGCCTCCTTGCAGTCCTCGACCGTCGCCTCGTTCGGCATGTTGATGGTCTTGGAGATGGCGCCGGAAATAAACGGTTGCGCCGCCGCCAGCATCTGGATGTGGCTCTGTACGGACAGATAACGCTTGCCGGTGCGGCCGCACGGATTGGCGCAGTCGAACACCGCGTAGTGCTCGGGCTTTAAGTGCGGCGCGCCCTCGATGGTCATGGCGCCGCAGACGTGGATGTTGGCCGCGTCGATCTCGCGCCGGGTAAAGCCGAGGTGCGTGAGGAGGTCGAAGCTGGGGGAGGCGAGGTCTTCGGCCTCGACGCCAAGCTCGTCACGCAGAAATTCGGCGCCCAGCGTCCACTTGTTGAAGACGAACTTGATGTCGAAGGCGGTCGGCAGCGCTTTCTCGACCCTCTCGATCGCCTCGGGCGTAAAGCCCTTGGCCTTGAGCGTAGTGTGATTGATCGCCGGCGCCTGCGCCAGATCGCCGTGGCCGACGGCGTAAACGACAATCTCGGCGATTTCGTTTTCGGCATAGCCGAGCACGCGCAGCGCTTCCGGTACGGCGCGGTTGATGATCTTGAAGTAGCCGCCGCCGGCAAGCTTCTTGAACTTCACCAGCGCGAAGTCGGGCTCGATGCCGGTGGTGTCGCAATCCATGACCAGTCCGATGGTGCCGGTCGGCGCGACCACGCTCGCCTGCGCATTGCGATAGCCGTGGGCTTCGCCGAGCGCGATCGCGCGGTCCCAGGCAAGCTTGGCGTGTTCGGACAACGCGAGGTAATTGCGCGCGCCGTTGGTCAGCGCATTGTGTTCGAGCGGCACCGGCGGTGTCGTGACCTGTTCGTAGCCGGTGCGTTCGCCGTAGGCCGCGCGACGGTGATTGCGCATGACGCGCAACATGGCGCTGCGGTTTTCCTCGTAGCGCGGGAACGGCCCAAGCTCGCCGGCCATTTCCGCCGAAGTGGCGTAGGAGATGCCGGTCATGATCGCGGAGAGCACCGCGCAGATGCCGCGGCCGGCGTCGGAGTCGTACGGGATGCCCGACGACATCAGGAGGCCGCCGACATTGGCGTAACCCAATCCCAGCGTGCGGAAGTCATAAGAACGCTGCGCGATCTCGCGCGAGGGGAACTGCGCCATCAGCACCGAGATTTCGAGCACGATGGTCCATAGCCGCGCGGCGTGCTCGTAGCCTTCGACGTCGAACAGCTCCTTGGCCGGGCCGCCGCCGGGGAGGGAGGCGGCGTGGAAGGCGAGCAGGTTCAACGAGGCGAGATTGCACGCCGTGTCGTCGAGGAACAT
>JBAUGC010000352.1:0-4517 GCA_049679485.1 Xanthobacteraceae bacterium | reverse complement strand
GCCCTGTGCCGGCCTTGGCAGCGTGAAAAATGTGCCCTGATGGCGTGTTTGAAACAGGAAATGGAATGATGGCGCCATGGCTTATCGATGCCACCGGAGCA
Organism: Xanthobacteraceae bacterium; assembly: GCA_049679485.1. Lineage (GTDB taxonomy): Bacteria > Pseudomonadota > Alphaproteobacteria > Rhizobiales > Xanthobacteraceae > BOG-931. The sequence continues at coordinate 4,416 of JBAUGC010000352.1, read as the reverse complement.
ACCGGAGCTGTTCTGACCACTGTGTGCTGGGTCCCACAAGCAATAAAGATCATCCGGGAACGGGAGACGCGCGCCATTTCGCTGCCCGGTACGTGGTTGTGCGTACTCGGCGTCCTCCTGTGGCTGATCTACGGTTTGGCAATCGTCGATGCGCCACTGATCGGCTCGAGCATCGTCACCTTGGTGATGACGGCGACGATCCTGGCGCTAAAAATTCGTCACGGGTGATGGCGTGGACGGAAACTTATGTCAGCACGCGAACCGGTTTGCCGTCGAGGAAGGCGCGGATGTCTTCCACCATGCCGGCGAAATAGGCACGGTAGTTCTGTTCGGCGACATAGCCGAGGTGCGGCGTGAGCACGACATTGCCGAGCTTCCGCAAGGGATGATCGATCGGCAGCGGTTCGATATCGAACACGTCGAGACCGGCGCCGGCGATGCGTTGTTCAGCTAACGCGGCAATCAGCGCCGCCTCCTCGACGATCGGTCCGCGCGAGGTATTGATGAGGTGAGCGGTTTTCTTCATCAGGCCAAGTTCATTCGCGCCAATCAAGCCGCGGGTGCGCGGCGATAATTGCACATGGATCGACAGGAAGTCCGCGCGGCGGAACAGATCGTCGCGGCTAACGTATTCGACGCCAGCCTCGCTGCACTTCTGGGGCGTGAGGTTTTCGCTCCAGGCGACAATGTTCATTTTAAACGCGCGGCCAATGTCGGCCATGCGGCCACCGAGTCTGCCGAGGCCGAGGAGCCCGAGCGTCATGCCTTCAAGATCAAGCCCGATGGTTGTTTGCCAGGGCGTGCCGGCCTTGAGCCGCGCGTTCTCGTAACCGATGTGGCGGGCGAGTTCGAGCATCAGTCCGGCGGCGATGGCCGCGGTGGCGTTGCCGAAGCCAGGCGTGCCGCAGACCACGACGCCGCGCGCTTTGGCAGCTTCGAGGTCGATCGAGGCATTGCGCATGCCGGTTGTGATCAGAAGTTTGAGATCGGGCAGGGCTTCGATCACGGCACGCGGGAAGGCGGTGCGCTCGCGCATGGCGCAGACGATGGCAAAGCCTTTAAGCGCCGCAATGACTTTGTCCGCGGCGCCGAGATGTTCGTTGAACACTTTGATCTCTACGTCGCCTTTGACTTTCGACCAATCGGTCATGGTCAGCGCGACGTTCTGGTAATCGTCGAGAATAGCGCAGCGAAGCGGCATAAGGCCCTCGTCGTTTCTGGGAAGCCGCTATCGTATGATGGGTCGAGCGTGAACGAAACCCATCAGAGCGTGATCATGGATTTTGCGGCCGCTCACCTCAGCCTGCAGTCCCCTAAGCTCGGGGCGGAGCTTAGGCGTTAGCTTTGGCGATCTCGCTCAGTGTGGAGACGTTGGCGGCGGTTGGCGTCCGGCTCGTCGCGGAGCTGCTTCGCTTGGCGTGCCATTTCGGGCCGGGCCCGCGCATATAGTGCAGTTCCGGCCGATAGGAATTGAATAGGTGCGCAAACGTCCGCGACAGCTCGCGGAAGGTATTGGACGGATTTTTGCGCATGACGCGCTCCCAAACCGCTTTGTAGAGCCGCGTCGTTTAGTCGAGCTCTGTTCAGAGCCCTAAATTCGCGAAGGCGCGGCTTTACCGCAAACTTTCGGCGATAAATGATTAAAAATTGGTTCGAAGGCGTTGCATGTGAGCGTTTCACGCAACGAAAAAGGCTTTCAGACTTTACGAAGCCTTTCGCTTCCGGTGCCGAGGCTTTTAGGGCTGGCGATAATCGGCTCCGCGATCGCAGAACATGGGTTACCCCTTCTTCGTACCCGCCCCGCGGAATCGGCTCGATGTAGTTGCGCCACAGCCTCGGTAATCCCAACAAACCTCGGGAGCGGGTGGCGGCTCAAAAGGAACGAAATCGGGTCCGACAGCGTGAGATTGACCTTGCCGTGGCTTGTCCTTTACCTACGCGCCCACTACATCAACGACGACTTCCAGACATTGGCGCAACGCGCCCCAGAGAAGGCAGGGCGCTCAAGCCCGGACCAAAATGGCCCGTCAATTCATTTATCACATGCAGGGTCTCTCCAAGACCTATCCCGGCAATCGGAAGATCTTGGAGAACATCAATCTGTCATTCTATCCCGACGCTAAGATCGGCGTGCTCGGCGTCAACGGCTCCGGCAAGTCCACTCTTCTTCGCATCATGGCCGGTCTCGACTCGGAATTTTCCGGTGAGGCCTGGCCGGCCGAAGGCGCCCGTGTCGGTTACCTGGCGCAGGAGCCGCAACTTGATCCGGAAAAATCGGTCCGCGACAACGTCATGGAGGGTTTGGCGCCGCAGAAGGCGGTTGTTGATCGCTACAACGAACTCGCCACCAACTACTCGGACGAGACCGCCGACGAGATGACCAAGCTGCAGGACGAAATCGAAGCCAAGGGGCTGTGGGACCTCGACTCCAAAGTCGATCAGGCGATGGATGCGCTGCGCTGCCCGCCGGATGATGCCGAGGTGACCAAGCTTTCAGGCGGCGAGCGGCGGCGGGTTGCGCTATGCCAGCTCCTGTTAGAGCAGCCGGAACTCTTACTGCTCGACGAGCCGACCAACCACCTCGACGCCGAATCGGTGATGTGGCTCGAGGGCCATTTGCGCAATTACCCGGGCGCCATTCTTATCGTCACTCACGACCGCTACTTTCTCGACAACGTCACCGGCTGGATCCTTGAGCTCGACCGCGGCCGCGGCATTCCCTACGAGGGCAATTACTCGGCGTGGCTCGCGCAGAAGCAGAAGCGGCTCGAACAGGAAGGCCGCGAAGAGGAAGCCCGGCAGCGCACACTGGCGCGCGAACAGGAATGGATCGCAGCCTCCCCACGCGCGCGGCAGGCAAAATCCAAGGCGCGCTACGAGCGCTATGAAGAGCTGCTAAAAAAGGCCGGGGAGAAACAGACTCAAACCGCGCAGATCGTCATCCCGGTCACCGAGCGGCTTGGACAGAACGTCGTCGAGTTTGAGCAGCTGAAAAAAGGCTTTGGCGACAATCTGCTGATTGACGACCTGACCTTCAAGCTGCCGCCAGGCGGCATCGTCGGTATCATTGGGCCCAACGGCGCCGGCAAGACCACGTTATTCCGGATGATCACCGCGCAGGAAAAGCCGGATCAGGGCACCATCAAAATCGGCGAGTCGGTCCATCTCGGCTATGTCGATCAGTCACGCGACACCCTCGACGGCAAGAAGACGGTATGGGAGGAAATCTCCGGCGGTCTCGATCAACTTCAGCTCGGCAAGCGCGAAGTCAACTCGCGCGCCTATTGCGCGGCGTTCAATTTCAAAGGCGCCGACCAGCAGAAGAAGGTCGGCTCGCTCTCCGGCGGAGAGCGCAACCGTGTGCATCTCGCCAAGATGCTCAAATCCGGCGCCAACGTGCTGCTGCTCGACGAGCCGACCAACGATCTCGACGTCGATACGTTGCGCGCCCTGGAAGAAGCACTCGAGGATTTCGCCGGCTGCGCCGTGATTATCAGCCACGACCGCTGGTTCCTCGACCGCATCGCCACGCACATCCTCGCGTTTGAAGGCGACAGCCGCGTCGAGTGGTTCGAAGGGAATTTTCAGGACTACGAGAAGGACAAGATGCGGCGGCTGGGAACCGATATGGTCATTCCGCACCGGATCAAATATAAGAAGTTCTCGCGTTAACGTTCTCGCGTGGATTGCGCGCCGTCTCTCAAATTTAGCGTATGCCCCGCTGTCGTGCGCCGGGCCCGAGCTTACGACGGCTTCACCAATAGGCCGCTGAGCACTAGCTCGAGGTGAGCGTTGAAATAGGTTTTCAGATCGAGCGGGTGACGATCGTCGAACATCATCATCCAGAGGTCCACCAGCGCGATCGGCGCGATGATGACCAGTGGACACTCGGTCACCGCGGAACGCCGGATCTCGCCGCGATCCATCCCGCGCCGGATTGCCTGCTGCAGTACCTCCATGCATGGGCGGTGAATTTCCTCGTGGTAGCGGTCGGCGAGCGCCGGAAAACGCGACGCCTCGGCGATCAGCATGCGCACCACTTCGCGCCGCCGCCGGTCCTCGACGATGTTTTCGTAGATAAAGCTGAACTGTGCCCGTAGCAGTTCTGCCGTCGAGCCCTCATGTCGTTCATACATTTCCTGAACGGTGTCGAGCGTCGCCTTCATCAGCTCGCGCACCATTGAGATGAACAAGTGCTCCTTGTTCTCGAAGTAGACGTAGATCGTCCCTTTCGTCACGCCCGCGCGCTCGGCTATTTGATCAAGGGTTGTCGTCGCGTAGCCGTTACGCGAAAACTCGGTGAAAGCGGCTTCGAGAATCTCATGAGGACGCTCGGCCTTGCGGCGGCGCCGGGTTTCGGTGCGGGCTTCCATCACATCGGTCATTGGATGACCTCAATCCCCAAACAAATTCGGC